>DASSXK010000032.1:0-3859 GCA_035703945.1 Ktedonobacteraceae bacterium
CCTGGCACTTCTGATTTTCTGGCACAAATGGTCAGATAATCACCCAATCCAGGCCAGGTATGAATCCAGGCCAGACCAGGATAGATCAACACCCAGACGACCAGGGCCAGTGCACCGACCTGGGCCAGATTAATTCCAACCACATACATCGTTGGCATCGTACGTTTTCGCACCGGGCGCATCAGATAATGCAAGCGCAGCGCAAAGGCACCCAGCACCATAAAAATGGCCAGCGCCAGAACGATGTTGATGGCTGTATCAATCATGAGCTGGGTTCCCGCGACATCGGCCGAATTGATCTTTATCGCAAGTCCCTTGTCATCGACAAAGGTGTAGAAGAGCATGAAAGCACCGAGCAAAACGGCAGCAATCACGATCATTACACGAATTCCGGTCGTTGTGCCGAGATCGCGGCGATCTTTTGTCTTCAGTTCGCGAACAGCCAGCATGCTATAGAAGATCGTGGCCATTCCGACGCCAAAGATCACCGTGCCAAGCATCACGAAGTCAACATCCTGAGGTTGGAACCAGAGGAAGCTACCACCCAGAATAGGAGCAAAAGACGTGCCCACCGCCGGGAAGTATTGATTGTGCGTGAACACTGCCCAGAGCAGCAATGCCAGGCCACCAACCGTCAAGATCGCACCCACACCAGAAAAGAGCCGGGGCGAAACGATCGGCTTAGGGTCAAACAGCATCATGATCACGTTAATGACGAAGAAAGCTCCAATGCCCAAGGCCGCGAAAGCCAGCATGTCACGTTCCATGCCAGCCATCGAGGCGTTTGTCATTTCATTGTAAATAAATCCGGGAATCTGCCCAACGAGAATGGCAGCGAGGAAGAAAAAGCCAATTGCGAAAATAATCGCCCTGGCCCAGGACATTCTTTCAGGCAACTCCCTTTGTTGAGTATGTTGCATCGATCGCAATCCCTTTCAAGAGGAAGCGTTTTTTCTGTTTTTGTACGAGAGTCTCTTCCTGTACAGAAAAGTTGAGGAAGGAAATGCGGCCCCCCTCTACGCACGACGTACTGTGCCACCCGACCGCAACGGGTTGATAATCATAGCCGCATTCATATTAAACTGCGGCCATGATTATCAGTAAAGAAACGCTCGATTATTAAGGAACGATTGTCAACTCCGCCAACATACCAGGATGGTATTGGCAATAATAGATAATCGTGTGATTTGGATTGGCATCGTAATCCGCCTTAGTTACCGTATAAGTAAATTTAGCATTGGTAACAATCGGTGTGCCCACACCAGAATCAAAGAGAGTCTTATCGACAATTGGCGTGCTCACATTTGTGCCCTTAATGGCGGAAACAGTATGAGCAGCAACATCTGTATTAATCCAGGTAATTGTCGTACCAACTTTAACCTGAGCATTCAAAGTCTCGAAACACGCGGGTGCACAGCTCGCGCCAGCAGGAGGCGGAACGATTTTAATCGTTACATTCTTCTGCTTGGTCATATCGACAGGATTGCCGAACGTACCACTGCTTTCCTGAGCAGTTGCGGTCTGATATGCCGTTGGTGCTGATGTCTGGATATCATTCGCCACCTGAGAGAAACCGTTTTTCGCGCTATCACCGGTATATCCATTTTTAGTCAGATAAGCGGGATCAGCAGAACGAACCAGATCAAACAGATATTGAATATCGTAGTCAGACAACGGGCCACCAAAGCGATCACTCCAGGCGGGCATCAAAGGTGTCCCCAACTTGGAGGTATCGGTGTTATAAATACCAGCATTGATGATGCGCAAGAGATCACTATCGGTCAGAGCATCGACACTGGGATTGCCATTCAACTTAGGACCAACTCTACCCTGACCTTTTGTGCCGTGGCAGGCATAACAATAAGTTGAATAGAGAAGGGCGCCACGCTGGACCGAGAGTGTGTGCTGGTCAGCTTTTGCGATTGCCTGCCCGTTACTCTCCATAATCCAAAATATTGGAATCATAATCGAAACAAGGGCCAGCATGATCAAGGCTCCATAGCCAGTTTTACTTACCGCATTGGTTCGAGAATAGAAAATGGCGAGCAAGGTTCCCACAACCACCAGCAGCACGACAATGCCAATGCCAGCTTGTAGGGGATCTATCATAAGACAAACCTTTTATTCTATAATTATACGCTACAATCTTTGCCAGGCTTTGGAATAATTCGGGTCGATGAATCAGGATGCGGAACCGTATTATTCAAAGTACTTGTATCAACATTAACATCGGCTCCGCTGATTTGCACCTTAAAACGGTCGAGGCTGCGTGGTGCCGGGCCATCCAGAAACTCACCATCAACATTATAGTGAGAACCGTGGCACGGGCACTTAAAGCTCACACAGTCATTGCGGAAAGGCACCGTACAACCCAGGTGGACACAACGCTGATACAGTGCCACCCACAGTGAGCCGTCGGCCGCCTTCATGAAATTCTCTGAATCCAACTGATCGTTCAGATTTGAGCCACTTAAATTAAAAGTCGTATCTTTCGACAGGTGTATCAGGTAGGTCTTCGCAGTCTGAACGTAGAAGACACCAGCAACACCCAGGACAAAGTCAGCAGGCTTGGCGGCCGGGAAATCAGTGACTTTACCGGCAGGCAGCACTGAACCAAACTGTCCCGCCAGGTTTGGATAAAGAAACTCTAAAGCGCCAGCGACAGACGCTACTGTAGATACTCCCCAAACAGCAAGCATTGATCTGCGCAGAAACCGTCGGCGTGAGAGCCGCTGTTTAGCGATTTCAGCGGCTTCAGCCCCACCACCGTGCAGCACTTCATATTGCTGCGGAGTGATAGCCGGTTTATCGGTGGTACTCATTACGTAATCCTCTCAGTCCAGGCTACAGGTCGAAGTAGAGATGCTTCCAGGGCCAGACCCACAACCAACCTGGTCCACGGAAGAAGCTTCCAGCCAGGGTGACGACGGCCCAGAAAATCACAAACATCGTAAAGGTCACAATTGCGACCTTACGGTCGGCATAGGCTCGGCTGGGGTTCCGGTCCACATAGGGCAGAACCGCCAGGGCCGCAAGCACGAGACCTGGAACCATTACACCACCAGATGTTGGTGGGAAGTAGTGAAGCAACTCTTGCAGGCCCAGGAAATACCAGGGTGCCTTGGCAGGGTTTGGCGTCACGTTCGGGTTCGCTGGCTCACGCAATGGCGCATTAATCTTCAGCGCCAGCAACGTCACCATGATAGTAACTATCGTCGCGGCAAAAAACTCACGCACCAGCAGGTGCGGCCAGACAAAGACTGAGTCTTCCAGCGGCTTTTCTACACGCGTAATCGCTTCTTGTTTGACCACCGCGAGTGTGCGATAGCGACGCTGCGTTGCTGAGGCTTGCGTCTGCACTCTTGGCTCTTTTTGTTCAATCGACATAGATCGGGTATCCTCTCAAAGAACCGTAACACGCTTTACGGAAAAGACAGCCCTATTTGGAGCCGGCCACACCGGCAACAGCGCGTTCGGCACGAGCTTCCAGCTCTCGGCGAGAAGGAGGAGGAGGACCAGCCTCACCACCATCCTTACGGATACGCCAGAAGTGAACAGCCATCAACAATGCGCCTGCCAATGGTAGAAGGATCACGTGTCCCACATAGAAGCGGATCAACGTGGCCTGACCTACCGCAGAGCCACCCACCAGCACCTGGTACACCGGATTTCCCAGAATTGGGGTGTATGGAGCCAGGTTGGTTCCAACGGTGATAGCCCAGATCGCAATCTGGTCCCAGGGCAACAGGTAGCCTGTGAAGCTCAAGAACAGGGTAACAAAGAAAAGCAAAACGCCAACCACCCAGTTGAATTCCCTCGGTGGCTTGTAGGCACCATGATAAAAGACACGAATCATGTG
>DASSXK010000090.1:0-5775 GCA_035703945.1 Ktedonobacteraceae bacterium
AAGCTCATTGAAAAAGCAAGATAGCTAAATGAGGGACATCTAAAACCAAACACAGCCGTGATACGTTATTTAATATAAAGGACCGAAAAGAGAGTAAACATGAAAAAAACAATCTTCGTTGTAGATGATGAAGCCGATATCCAAACTGTCTTACACGAACTCTTAGAGACATCTGAATACGAAGTGATCAGCGCCACAGATGGTCAGGAAGCCCTGGAGAAAATCGAAGGCGGCCTGAAACCAGACATTATGCTTCTGGACCTGATGATGCCTCACATGAGTGGCTACAATCTTCTCAGTGAACTGCAAAAGCGTGATCTGCATACCAGCTTTTCAATTATTGTAATGAGCGCCGACTCATTCACACAGCAGCAGATTGACCGAATGGGTATCAAAGGCTTTGTCAGCAAACCCTTCGACATCAACCAGGTACAGGATTTAATCGACTCCCTCTAAAAAGAGTCCGGCTATGGCCTGCCTTCTATTATTGGCAGGTAGATTAACACGCCTTTTTATTTATTTTTAGACGGCACAAACATCAACAAAAGCATCAAACGCGGTCTGACCTCCGGGTATGCCATCGGAATCAACCATGTCACTTGCTTGTGGAGAAAGCGCCGGGTCGCCATTGGTCACGCGATTCACGCCAGACCAGCCATCCCGCATCCAAACTACACCCGGCGGCACATCTTCGGTCAGACGGGCCTGCGCCTGGAAGCAGCCACGTTCGTTAAAAATCTGCACGCGTCCCTCACCAACAATTCCTCTCTGCTGAGCATCCAGGGGGTGCAACCATAATTCAGGCTCGCGGTTGACACGGGCCAGGGTAGGAAGCGCTCGACCCTCATCATAAAAAGAATGGAAAGCGGTAATCGTGCGTCCCTGACGAAATTGCAGAGGATAACGTCCCTCGTGAGGAGGGGTCAGAGGTCTATATGTAGGCAGGGGCGAAAGGCCAGCTTTTTCAGCACGCTCGCTCCAAAACTCTATTTTTTTCGATGGCGTATGAAAGCGTCGATCAGGATATGCCACGTGCGATAATCGGCTCTTCTGCCAGTAACCTCCCTGCTGCCGCAGTTGCGCGAGTGTGAGTGAGGTTCCGGCAGCGGTGCGCTGCGGAGTCAGCAAAGCATTAAGATAGGCCTCTTCGTCGGGCCAGGGAAAGTAATCCTTAATATCGAGGCGCTCAGCCAGATCTCGCAGGATACGCATCATAGAGCGGGTCGTATCTGCGGGCTGCAAGACGCGCTCCATCAGGTAGATATGACTGGCGGTATCTTTTAGTCCCAACTCCTCCAACCAGATTGTGCCGGGCAAGATCAGATCAGCGACGCGCCGGGCCGTCTCATTCATAAAAATATCGTAGACAACGACCAGCCCCACCTTCTCAAAGCTTTTCTCCAGGGCAACCGTATCCGAATACGAGGAAAGCATATTGCAGCCCATCAAGAAGAACACATCCAGGCGTCCGGCATTCATGGCATCAACGATAGAGGCCATATGGTTGGGGATATAATTCCCAGGAGGACGGCGGGCAATCTCCCGCACATCAAGCTGACCATCGGCATGCACAAAAGCCCGGTGGCGTGGACCAAAACCACCACCTGCAATACCCAGTTGTCCCGTCAGAGCGGGCAGGCAGGCAATCGCGCGACTGGCTTCCCAGCCAAATTGGGATTTGAACATCGAGCTACCACCCAACACAATCATAGCCGGGGTCTGCCTGGCGTAGGTCCGAGCCAAAGCCCGAATCTGCTCACAGGAAACGCCAGTGAGAGGCTCAGCCCATTCCGGAGTATAGGACGCCAGATGGTCAGCAAACTCGGCATAGCCCAGCGTATACTCCTGAACAAAATCCCGGTCAATCAGGCCCTCCTGAACAATAACATGCGCCATCGCCAGTGCCAGAGCCGTATCGCTGCCCGGCTGAATAATGAAGACCTCGTCCGCAAGGCGAGAAGCCTCGTTACGCCGACAATCGATATGGACGATATGAGCGCCTCGTTTCCGCGCCTCCACAAGGTAAGGGACCGTTGAAGGCTGGCTGGGAAGATTCATGCCCCAGAGGAGAATCGTGCTGGCATTCGCTCCCATATCCTCTTTGGTATTGGCCTCCAGAGTGCCTGTCAGGCCAAGGCCATAGGCTCCAAGCGCCCAGCAGATCATCGCTGGATTCCAGATCTGGAAGCCTCCCAGGTTGCCAAAACGATTCAGTAAGGGTTTGCTCGTACCGGTGCCTCCGCTTCCATGACCTGACCAGATGCCAACACGGTCACGACTACTCGCTTGAATCTTTTCGACGATTAAGGAATAGGCCTCTTCCCAGGAGATCGGCTCCCAGCGATCCTCACCACGAGCGCCCACACGTCGGAGTGGAACAGTCAGACGCAGCGGATTCTCCGGAATCTCACGCGTGGCCTGGCCCCGTATACACAAAAAGCCACGGCTATCGGGATTCTCCGGATCGCCTTTAATTGAAAGAACACGCTCATCCTCAACCTCAACCAGCATCCCGCATTGCGTTGGATTACAGTTCATCGGACACATCGTTTTCAGTTGGCGTCTGGCCGTTGGCATAATGGATCTCCTTGAACGCAGTGCTTGTCTACTCCCTGAAGGATCGTCCTCAGCGATGACACTTTACCGGATTTAGTCACTCAATCATCCTATTTCCTATCTAATCTTCTGATAATGCAGGCTACCTGTCAAGGTTAGCTTCATAACCTCAGTTTGCACTTTGCAAACGCTCTCACCCATAATAAAAGCAGCAATTAAACAACATCAAGCTCAGAGGAGGAAAAATGATGGATCTTCACGGAAAGGTTGCGCTGATTACCGGGGCCAGCAGCGGGATTGGTCACGCCACCGCTCTGCGCCTGGCCGAGGCCGGGGCCGATCTGGCGATTGGCTATGGAAAGCAAACAGAACCGGCAAAAGAGTTAGCTGAACGGATTCGCCAGATGGGCAGGCGTGCCTTCATTCAAAGCGGCGACATGGGCAGGCCGGAGGATGTGCTGGCGCTGGCCGACGCCGCCCAAACACAACTTGGACCAGTCGATATTCTGATCAATAATGCCGGGGCCGGGCGCAGGTTAAAGCTGGAAGAGATCACGCTGGAAGAATGGAATCAGACAATCAATGTCAACCTGCGACCAGCGTTTCTGCTGGCCCAACGACTGACCCCAGGCATGAAAGAGCGCGGCTTTGGTCGCATCGTGCTGGTCTCCTCGGTCGCGGCCTTCACCGGAGGAATCATCGGGCCGCACTATGCCGCCTCCAAGGCTGGCATGCTGGGGCTGATGCGCTCGCTTTCGGCCTCGCTCGCGCCCCATGGCGTGACCGTAAATGCCGTTGCTCCAGCTCTGATCGCGGAAACCGGCATGATTCCAGGTGATCCTGAGGAAACCAAAACACTCGCGCCACGCATCCCCGTGGGCAGACTGGGCAAACCGGAAGAGGTTGCCGAAGGCATCATGCTCTTAGTAAACAATGGCTATATGACAAATCAAACAATCTTGATAGACGGCGGGATGTATCCACACTAGCTAGCCATTCACTTCGTTGACTGAATGCGCTTGAGAAGCCAGGAGGAACCGTGCCAGAAACAATCAACGATGAAGCTTTCTAATGCTGCCTGCTTGTTAAGCGTTCATTAGGCGCGCGAGCGCCGTTGCGAAGTGTCTTGCAATAGCTAGCAACCTGCTCATCTGCCAATCCTTACCACAACAAACAAGGGGTCAGGCTAAGGTGCAAGCTATACACCAACCTGATCCCTGATATTTGCGGATAGGAGGTACACTACACAGCCAGTGCTCCCTGCCCCTCAACGACATAGCAAAAGGCCTCGACAACCTGAGGATCGAATTGAGCGCCCGAACAACGCCGAAGCTCATCACAGGCCTCACTCATGCTAATCGGCTCTTTGTAAGGGCGGCGTGAAACCATCGCATCAAAGGCATCAATGACCGAGAGGATGCGAGCGGCGATCGGAATGGCCTCGCCTGAAATGCCATGCGGATAGCCCTTGCCATCATAACGTTCATGGTGTGCCAATACGATAATCGCCAGAGCCTGAGAAACGCCACCGGCCATCGAGAGGATTTGATGCCCGATCTCGGGATGCTGACGCATGATGACCCATTCATCTGTCGTTAACGGACCGGGCTTATGCAGAATCCCATCGGGTATACCGATTTTGCCAATATCATGCATAAGCGCCCCCAATCGAATCAGGTGCAGATCTTCCTCGGGTAGGCGAAGATAGCGGGCCACGGCTTCCGCCAGTAAGACCAGGCGGTGTGCATGTTCGCCCGTCTCAAAATCTCGTGCCGCAGCCGCAACCGTGAGCACCTGCGCGGTCCTGATCTCGGTTGATTGGGTTGGGATAGTCTCGTTTTGGGCGGCCCGCATCTCTTCACTATCCGCGATACAGGCCCGATTGCGACCATTGCGCTTGGCAAAATACATCGCGCTATCGGCTCGTTCGATTAACATCTCACGTGTGGTACCATGTTCACCAAAGACGGCGATGCCGATACTCCCAGTTATCTTAATTTGAACCGGTTCAGAAGCCTCATCCACCTGCCATTCACAAGCAGGAGAGACGACGGCAAAACGGATACGCTCGGCCGCCAGAGCCGCACCAATGACATCGGAATTCAAAAGTACAACGGCAAATTCCTCGCCGCCATACCGTCCAACGAAATCCTCCTCCCGGATCACAGCGCGCAGCCGTTCTGCAACCTGACGCAGAATTGAATCCCCGGCCCGGTGTCCCCAGATATCGTTGACCTGCTTGAAATGGTCGAGGTCAATAAACAGCACCGCACACGGCTCGTTGGTCTTGTGGGAATTGCTGACAGCTTGCGCCATTCGATCCATTACAGCACGATGATTTGGCAGCCCCGTAATGGCGTCTGTGACAGCTTCCTGGTGTTTTAAACGCAGCGCCCGATGGGAATCTTTTAGCTCTTCCTGTAAGCGTGCGCGTAACAGATTGTTCTCACGCAGCGTCAGCAATTGACGGCCAACAACCAGCAAAACCAGCAGAAGCGCTACCACAGAGGCCTGGATCGCGATTGGGCCACCGGCAGGAGCAATGACCGTCAGAAGAATAGTACAGGTTACAAGATCTAACACAAATGGCGCAATTAAGCGCAGATCCATGCTAAATCTGAACGTTCGCGCTGATCGGGTAGAAGCTACCCCGAGCATATGGTGAGAGGCAGGCACAGTTTGCGCTTTTCCTCTCTTTGCTTGTCCGCCTCTGATACGAGAAGATTCCACCACCGCCAGTCCCATAAGCATCATCCCTAACGGCCAAAACACATCTTGTAAAGTGCCAGTGTTAAAGCCAGCAGGTGAAAGTGAAAAGTAACTTAGCAGACTATCAGCGATTGCCAGCATTGCCAGGCCACTACAAAGACGGATAAACACTGTTTGCAGTGAATCAGTCGAGGATGGACTAAACATGCTCAACGTCGCCACAATAATCAAAAAAAGATCACCCACGGGAAAGTAGAGCGCGACAAAATTTTGCGCAAAGCCGTCATTGAGATTCGCAATTGTTGGTCCCAGAATAAAGAACCAGGAGAGCGCAAACGCCGATCCAATGATCGCAAAAGCATCCAATGCCAGGCGCGTTCGCTCCGATCCTGTCCTGCGATCTTGATTGAGCAACAATGTACTCAGCAAAAAGAACGGATAACAGCTTACAAAACCGATATCAAATAATCCAGGAAAAGGAACCTGTGAGGAGGGCATCCGTATATCATA
>DASSXK010000093.1:0-9114 GCA_035703945.1 Ktedonobacteraceae bacterium
CTGGTGATTCTTGGAAAAGCATGTTGGTTGAGAGAGAGAAAAGAAGCGCATAAGATCATGAATTCTACTTAAACTGATCCGTGAGAAACGTGAAATTGTTGAGATTACAATAGAAGAGGAAATTTTTGCGTTAACACAAAAATAGGAAACTGTTAATATACTGTAAATAAAGCTAAGGTACACTTTTTTGGGGGTCTTGCGGGACTCTGTTTTTCTACATTTGATTCCAAACATATTATGATGTGCCAGAAGGAGTTTTTTGATGACTTCAGAAAATTGGTTTTATGAACCTCAGTCTCGTCGAAGGATCTTGAAGACGCTTGGTGCTCTGGCAGGTTCAGCATTTGCGTTGGATGCCGGGCTTCTGGCAAACGGAGAGGCACTGGCTGCTCCCTCTGGAAGCGCCAACTCAATCAAACATGTAGTTGTAGCTTGTCAGGAGAACCGGACATTTGATAATTATTATGGCTATTATCCACGTGCGGGTTCTTTTGGGATACCCACTGGTTATTCACAGCCGAACGGTTCGGGTGGAAGGGTTTATCCTTACCATTTTACATCGCCATCTACGCCTGATGTTTCGCATTCGTGGCAAAGCATTCACAGCGAATGGGACAATGGGAAGATGGATGGTTTCTATACAACAGACGGCATTAATGCAATGGGCTACTACAATGGCTCCGATATTCCATATTATTACTCGCTAGCCGAGGCGTTTACGCTGTGTGGCAATTACTTCTGCTATCTTTTAGGTCCGACAACCCCCAACCGTTTGGGACTCTGGACTGGGACGAGCGGAGGAAACACTACCAATTCAATCAATACCTCAGACCTGAATTGGCCTACAATCGTAGATCTGCTAGATCAAGCCCATATCACCTGGAAATGCTATAACCTGGGATTGGGAACAGGTAGTATTCCCAGTCAGCTCGAAGGGTATAACGCGCTGGCATTTTTCAAAAAGTGGGTCCATGATCCTCGGCTCTACTTCCAGGAAGCAGATTACTATCATGACTTGCTAGCTGGCAGCTTGCCGCAGGTTTCGTTTATGATTACGGAAAATTTGATTAGCGAGCATCCACCCGCAGATATTCACTGGGGCGAGAATAAGATGAAAGATGTGATCAGTGCCCTGATCGCTTCAAGCTCCTGGGCCAGTTCAGCTTTTTTCTTGACGTATGATGAAGGTGGTGGCTACTTTGATCATGTTGCTCCACCGCAGGTTGATGCTTATGGCATGGGATTCCGAGTTCCGACGCTGGTGATTTCACCCTGGGCGAAACGCGGCTATGTCTCGGGTCAGCTCTATGAGCATTCTTCAATTCTGAAGTTTATTGAACGGCGGTTTGGGCTGTCAACGCTTGCAAGCGTTAATCATCAGTTTGATACGTCTACGCCTGGCACAAATAATGATGCCGCCAATGGACAGGCGTTCGGACCACCTGCCCCGCCACGTGATGGTCTCGCGCAGATCGGCGATTTCTACGAGGCCTTTGATTTTACACAAAATCCGAAATACTATCCTACCCTGGTATAAACTTCTTGCCACAGATGCAATGTGGGGCCGATACAACCAATGCTGTACCGGCCCCGCTATCTTTGGGAACAGATTAAAGTTGACTGAATGTCAGAGACTTATGCGCCAACGCGGCGATAGCGAGCCTCAACAAACGAGTAGACACCATAAGCAAGCAGGCCGAGGGCAACGAGTCCCAATAGGATTGGACCGAATGGCTGCTGGAGCAGCTCCTTAAGGGCCGTATCAAGTCCTTTTGCTTTGCTGGCATTGTGTTCGAACGCGGCAACGATCAAGAAGATGCCGATGATAGTGAATACGACACCAAGTGCGGCGTAGCCGAGGCGACCAAGGGCGATCAGGCCCTTACGAAGCTGCGCTGTGACGCTGGAGAGATTGAGGCGATTGCGGAACTTCGCGGTATAGGCTTTCCCAAAGAGGTAGCAGGCGACGCCCAAAACGATCAATCCAACCAGAACGACAAGCGCGACACCCAGTGGAAGCTTGAGAAGCTGAGCTGTAAAGGTCTGGGTCTGCGAGCCTGAGCTTTTGCCGGATGAACTTTTGCCGAGTACGAGTGAGAAGGCTCCGAAGGAGAGCGCAGCATAAGATATTCCTACTACGGCATATCCAATCCGGGCAATAATACCTTTAGCTTGCTTGCCCTTGCCTTCGGTATCGTAAATGGCCTCGATGAAGCACCAGAGCGCGAATCCGATCAATCCAATGGCAACAACGACGAGTAGAACTTTTCCGAAGGGTTGTTCATAAATGGCTTGCAGAGCACCGCGCTGATCAGTGGCCGAACCTCCATGACCGACGGCAAGCTGGATGGCCAGCCAACCAATGATCAGATAGACCACACCTTTGATCGCATACCCCAGGCGAGCGAGCATGGTCATGCTTTTGCTCGATGCGGCGGAGTGCGCTGCCTGTTCGGCATTTTGTGCCTCTCCGGCAAGACTTGTACCAGGTTTCATCTTTGAGTCCTTTCACCCCGATTGGGGTAGGCCAACGTTGCATTGCGGTCTTTTGAAAGCCGATTGTTATAAGAGCCGAGTAATTTTGGGATCATTCGGGACGGATAAATTGTGTCTCTCTATGATCTTGCTGTGTTTAGAGATAAGTTCAGATGACCGTTGGTTGATTATGCTGACTCGCTCCATTTTTTATGCATTGCTGGTTGATCAAAATGCTAAAGGTAACTTTTATCGCTAACAATTCTTACACGTTTAGCACAACTAAATAGATACTAGAGAGTTAAGGGGCGACCAGCCCCTTTAACCACACTGGTGGGTGGGAAGAAGATGGGGCTTTGCCCCAAATCCCAGGCGACCTCGAAGTGGAGATAGTGGTGATTTCTGGATATTTGCTTGTAGGGGGATATTTTTGTAGTTATACTGGACTCAAGATGTGCTTTTTATGGGGATGAGTACTGATTTTTGAGGGCAAAAGACTGAGTATGTTAAGGGGCGTTGCCACTATGAGTTTTAGAAAACTGGTGCGGCTGTCTGCTTTTTGTGTATTAGCATGTTTATTGCTTTTTCTATCGGCCTGTATAAATCCAATCATGGGTGATGGGTTGGGGCAGAACGCTGCTTTTGGGATTGTGCGGCGCTCGGCTTCTGATGTGACACAGTATGTGAATCCAATGATTGGGACCGATAAGGGTGGCAGTCAGTTTGGCTTTAATGGCGATGGTGGCAATACGTTTCCTGGCGCGGCTTATCCGATGGGAATGGTTTCCTGGAGTCCTGATACTCCTTCACATATTCCTGGCGGCTATAATTACCAGGACTCAGCGATTGAGGGGTTTAGCCTGACTCATTTTAGCGGGCGAGGCTGCCCGGCCTACCAGGATATTCCGTTTATGCCGTATGTCGGAAATCTTGCGATTTCTCCGGCGCAGAATCGCAGCATGTATAGTTCCGCATTTTCTCATAGCAATGAGCAGGCCTTCCCTGGTTATTATGGCGTACATCTGGATGGGCCGAATGTGGATGCGGCCTTTACTGTGACGGCGCGGACAGGGATGGCACAGTTTACGTATCCCTCTACGACGAATGCTACGTTGCTGGTGAATACAGGTGGCAGCGTGAAGGGCAATAGCGCCGCGACCGTGTTAATTGATCCACGGCACACTCAAATCAGCGGCTCGGCGACAAGTACGGTCGGGTGTGGCAATGCGAGTTATACGATCTACTTTGTCGCACAATTTGATCAGCCCTTTAGCAAGGTTGGTACATGGCAGGGGATGAGCGTCAGGCCGAATGTGGATGCGAGTAGCGGGAGTGGTTCGGGTGCCTATGTGACTTTTGATACGACCTCACAACAGAAGGTTAGCGTGCGAGTAGGGGTTTCGTACGTGAGTGTCGGGAATGCACAGGCCAATTTGCAGGCAGAGAATCGGGATGCAAGCTTTTCAAGCATTGTTCAGCAAGCTTCGGATGCCTGGAATGCTCGTTTGAGCAGCATTCAGGTTGGTGGTGGGAGCACCGCTCAGAAACAGATATTTTATACGGCTCTTTACCACACATTTTTCCATCCCAACATTTTTAGCGACGTGAATGGACAATATTTAGGGTTTGATAATCAAGTACATTCAACCGGTCCTGGACATATTCAGTATCATGATATTCCGGCCTGGGATCAATATCGCTCGCTCGCTGCACTGCGTGCCCTGTTGGCCCCGAATGAAGCAAGCGATGTTGTGCGATCGCTCTTAAACGACGCGCAGCAGGGAGATGGGCACCTGCCGCGTTGGGAGCAAACCAACCATGATTCATACGGCATGAATGGGGATGGGGCTGATGCCTGGATTGCCTCTGCGCTGGCCTTTGGGGCTTCGGATTTTGATAAGACCGCAGTACTACAGGCGATGGAGCAGGGACAGCCGAAGATACGCGAGGGTTTGTCGCAATACCTGAACCGGGGGTATGTGCCTTATGATGTAAGCGCGAACGGCTCCGCTGTGACCGAAGAGTATAGCGCGGACGATTTTAGCATTGCCCAGGTTGCGCTGGCACTTGGCAAGACCACGGACTATCAACAGTATCTGCAACGGTCGGAAAAATGGCGGAATGTCTTTAATCCTGTCAGCGGCTATATTCAGCCAAGGTTGAGTTCGGGAGGCTGGTTGCCTGCTTTTACTCCAACGTCTCAGAAGGGATTTCAGGAGGGGGATGCGGCACAGTATACCTGGATGGTGCCCTTTAATCTGCCCGGACTGGTGACGGCAATGGGTGGGAATGCCCGGACCGTAAGTCGGCTGGACTCTTTCTTTACGCAATTAAATGCAGGACCGTCGAGCCAGTTTGCTTTCATAGGCAATGAGCCAGGCTTTAGTACCCCCTGGACCTATGATTTTGCTGGTGCCCCTTCGCATACCCAGGCCGTTATAAGGCGTATCCAGACGCAGTACTTTACGGCCACCCCTGGTGGCTTGCCAGGCAATGACGATGGTGGGGCGATGTCGTCCTGGTATGTTTTCTCGGCTTTGGGGCTCTATCCTGAGGTTCCAGGTGAGGGTGGGTTTGTGATTGGGAGTCCAGTTTTTTCCTCGGCCACTATCCATCTGGCGGGTGGGCGTGATTTGACTATTCAGGCGCAGGGAGCGCAGGCAGATGCGCCTTACGTGCAATCAATGCGCTTGAATGGTGTCCCGACTTCGCAGCTCTGGCTGTCTTTCGCAAGCGTGCAGCAGGGTGGAACGCTAAGTTTTGTGCTAGGAACACAGGCCAGTAGCTGGGGCAGCGCGGCGAAGGACTCACCTCCAAACTTTGCCACCCCGTTCAAAACTGGCGCTTAACCTCAAGGCGTTTTACTGCTCTTCGCGGATAGTAGAGCTGCGCCAGGAAGATTCTTTTTTGGTATCGATCTCTTCATTGTATACGTTGGCACGTTGATGCTGGTCAGGAACTGTATGACGTGCCAGGATGCGAAAGGTTCGTGTGCTACTCCGGCATCGCTTCGAACACGATATCCAGTGCGCCTTCCCAGAGGAGATAGCGACCGAGCTCGGGAAGCTGCTCGCGACCATCGATCAGGGTCAGGAAGTGGTTTCCGGCCAGTTGGCCAACCTTGCTGGCAAAGCTGGCGCTGCCATAGGGGAAGAGAATTTCCGTCTCGCTAAAGCCACCGGGATAGAAGAGGATATCCCCGCGCGAAGGATGGCTGGTCTGGTTTTCAAAGGTTACACCCAGGTTGGATTCTCCCATCGGAATCCAACCTGCCTCACCGCTCCAGCGGGCGTGTATGAGCTTGTTTCGGAAAGGCAGGAGAGCCTTGAAGGCGGCGCAGGTTTTGGGGGCGGCCTCCTCTTCAAGTTGGGCGGTGAATTTCATATTGCCAATCGTAATCTGTAGTGTATTCAATGATGGTGTCTCCTTTTTATATTTATATACTGACCTGCCTGGTAGGCCAGTATATAAATATCTGTTGGGAATTGAACAAGCAATTGCAACCGTTTTGACGTCCAGTAAACAGTGTAACTTGCAAGCGACCCTGTTCACTGAATAAATGTAGCAGCCTTTGAACAGTATGTCTATGCTTGCAAGTTACACTGTTTGCTGAATAAATGTAGTGAGCTTAAAAGGGTAACGTAAAGGTTTTAAGGCATTCGTCAGGCAGGGTCTTGCAGGGCCATGAGTACGCGCTCGGGCGTCAAAGGTTGCTGGTTGAGCCAGACACCAGTCGCGTCGTGAATTGCGCAGGCGATGGCGGGTGTGAGTGGGATCAGCGGCATCTCCGCGACCCCACGGGCACCGAATGGGCCCTCGTCTTCGGATAGCTCCAGGATGACTGGCACGATTTTGGGTGGCATATCCAGCACGGTTGGCAGCAGATAGGTGCTCAGGTAAGGTGTCAGGATATGGCCCTCGTTGACCTGAAAGTTTTCTAGCAGAGCGTAGCCAAGCGCTTGGGCCAGGCAGCCTTCGATCTGCCCCTCGATTTGTTGAAGGTTGATCGCTTTGCCGACATCGTGCACACTGATGATCTGGAGCACCTGCACCTGTCCGGTGAGCAGATTGACTTCGACCTCGACGGCCTGAGCCGCGTACCCATAGCAATAGTTGGGGCGACCAATGCCGGTGATGGGATCGAGGGGCGTCGTGGCGGCTGGACGATACTGGACGGTTGCTGTGACCTGGTTGGCGTCGGTATAGCCCCATTTTTTGTGAGCGGCCAACGCAGCTTCTCTGACGGCCTGTCCGCCCATGCGGGTCATACGCGAGGCGGAGGCGCTACCGGCGTTAGGTGCCAGGCTGCTATCGTCGCTGACGAGTTGGACTTTTTCAATCGGAAGGTCAAGCGTTGCGGCGGCAATCTGGCGCATGATCAGGTGTGAGCCCTGGCCGACATCGGCTGCGCCAATCCTGATAACTGCTCGTTCGAGGTCTGGTTGACCGTAGAGTTCGACCGTCGCCGTAGATTGGTCCTGGTAGCCGAAGGAGTAGCCAACGTTTTTAATGCCACAGGCGATGCCGACGCCCCGGCGCAGATGCGGCGCGGGGTGTTGTCGCGGCTGACCATAGTTTAAGCGTTCTTTCGCTTCTTCCAGGCAGCGTTCCATGACGGGTAGCGCCCCGACACCGGGCGGCAGAGTATTCTGGGATGGTTCAATGCTACCTTCGCGATATATGTTGCGCCGACGTAGTTCTTCGGGCGTCATGCCAAGCTCCTGAGCGAGGCGCGTGACCATGATTTCACTGGCGAACTGGACCTGGGGCGCGCCGAAGCCGCGAAACGCTCCGCTCGGAGGATTGTTTGTATAGACGGCATAGCCATCAACGTGGATGTTGGGAACTTCGTAACAGCCGCTGGCAAACAGCGAGGCGACTTTAGTAACCTCGACGCTGGTGGAGGCGTAGGCCCCGCCATCTGCGACGACCTGGGCTTCAACGGCGGTAATCTTGCCGTCCTTTGTCGCGCCCCAACGGCAACGAACCTGCATTGGATGGCGCTTGTGGTGGGCGATGATCGATTCCTCGCGGCTCCAGGTCAGTGCGGTGGGGCGATCTAGTTTCCAGGTTGCCAGAGCCAGCAGGTGCTGAATCGAGAGATCTTCGCGACCACCGAAGGCCCCACCGATTGCGGCATAGCGGATCACGATCTGCTCCTCGGGCAGTCTGAGTATTGAGGCAACCTGACGGCGATCCTCGTGCAGCCATTGGCCAGCGGTCTCGATAACCAGCCGATGTTGCTCGTCGTAGTAGGCGATTCCGGCCTCGGGTTGCAGGTAGGCGTGCTCCTGCCAGGAGGTTGTGAAGATATCGGAAATGACCACATTCGCGCTTTCAAATGCCTTTTCGGTGTTGCCTTTGCGGATCGGCACGTGGAGCAGGACGTTGCTGTCACATTCCCTATGCACAAGTGGAGCATCCGCCTGAAGGGCAAGCAGGGGATCGGTGATTGAGGGGAGATCTTCATATGTTACGGATACGCGTTTGGCCCCGGCGATGGCTGCTTCTTTGCTTTCGGCGGCGACGAGCGCGACTTTATCACCCTCGAAGCGTACAAACTTGTCGCAGAGGACCGGTTGGTCGGCATCAATCAGGCCAAAGGCGTTGAAGGGGACATCGGCGGCGGTAAAGACCGAGACGACGCCGGGCACTTGCAATGCCTGCCTGCTATCTATTCCCAGGATGCGGGCGTGAACGTGACCCGCGAAAACGACCTGAAGGTGCAGCATATTCGGCTTGATCAGATCGGCGGGATAGGTCGCCGCGCCAGTGACTTTGCCCAGGGCGTCCGGACGGGGCAGCGAGGCCCCAATTAGCTCTGTCATTCTTTATCTCCCACGCTCATAACGGCCTGTAGAATTTTGCTGTAGCCTGTGCAGCGACAGAGATTGCCGCTCAACGCTGTGCGAACCTGCTCCAGGGCAGGCCGAGGATATTCATCGAGCAGTTTGGCTCCGGCCATCAGCATGCCGGGGATACAAAAGCCACATTGAACGGCCCCTTTATCGATAAAAGCTTGCTGCAAAGGATGCAGACTGCCGGGTGTATTTGTCTCAACAGATTTGGCCAGACCTTCGATCGTCGTGACCGTACCATTGTGTGCCTGGGCAGCGGGAACGACACAGGACATCACGGCCTGCCCGTTGAGCCAGACCGTACAGGCCCCACACTCACCCTCGGCGCAGCCCTCTTTGGTTCCTGTCAGGCCAGCTTCTTCGCGCAGGGCGTTCAGCAGGGTTTTGCGGGTCGCGGCAGGATCGAGGACGGTGGGTTGGCCGTTGATTGTTGTCGTGACGGACTCGGCAAAGGCTGTTTCCGAACTGGTGGATGTCGGTTGAGGGGTTTCGAGCAGCGCCATCTGTCCCTGCCAGGGTCGGTAGGGAGGCTCTTGAGCCAGGCGCCGTAGACCCTCGGAAATAAAGGTTGCGAGGGTAGATTGGCGATACCCGGCGGAGGCACGGATATCTGAGATCGGGGAGACATCTTCTAGTGCCAGCTTCCCGGCCTCCTTGAATATATCCTGCGTCAGGGGTTTGCCCTGCAAGAAGTTTTCGACGGTGGTGGCATGCACTATGGTCGGGGCCAGACAGCCGAGCGTAACACGGGCCTCGCGGATATGCTCATCTTCAATCGTCA
>DASSXK010000098.1:0-4357 GCA_035703945.1 Ktedonobacteraceae bacterium
GGAACGGCCAGGGTCCGATGCTGCTGGAGATTAAGACCTATCGCTTCCGGGGTCATTCGATGACCGATCCGGCCTATTATCGCACCCGCGAAGAAGAACACGAGTGGCGCACCTCTCGCGATCCAATCGGTATCTTTGAGAAAAAACTTTTGGAAGCTGGCATTGCTACCCAGGCAGAATTTGATGCCAACGATGCCAAAGCAACCCAGATCTCCGAAGAAGCCGCAGAATTTGCGGAGAACAGTCCTTTCCCCGATCCCACAGAGCTTTACACTGATGTGATGGCTGATGATTCCACAGCTCTCAGCTTCCGTTATGAGAGGAACCAGTAAAACCATGCGTGTAATTACATATCGTGACGCGCTCCGTGAGGCGATCCGCGAAGAGATGCAACGTGACGAGCGTGTCTTTATCCTGGGCGAAGATATCGCTGGCTATGGTGGCACCTATGCCGTTACAAAGGGGTTATTTGAGGAATTCGGGGCCGAACGTGTTCGCGATACCCCTCTGGCAGAAGAAGTTATTGCCGGGGCAAGCATCGGCGCGGCCCTCGGTGGTCTCCGCCCCATTCTGGAAATTATGACGATCAACTTCAGCCTGCTTGCCAGCGATATGCTGGTGAATACGGCAGCCAAGTTCCGCTATATGTTTGGCGGACAACCTGAGATTCCGCTGGTGGTGCGTATGCCCGGTGGCGGAGGTGCGCAGCGCGGAGCCCAGCACTCGCAGATGTTCGAGTCCTGGTACGCCCATATCCCCGGTCTGAAAGTCGTTGTGCCGGCAACTCCTTACGACGTCAAGGGCATGCTGAAGTCCGCTGTCCGCGACCCCGATCCCGTCCTGTTTATCGAGCATGAGCTGCTGTATAACGTTAAGGGCGAAGTGCCCGATGAAGGCGTGGAGTATACCGTTCCCCTCAATCGTGGCGAGATCAAGCGCGAGGGCAGCGACATCACTATTATCACCCTTTCACGCATGCTTCATGTCTGCATGCAGGCCGCCGAAGATCTGACAAAAGTAGGTATCGATGCCGAGGTTATTGATCTCCGTAGCGTCCGCCCGATTGACATCGATCTGCTGGTGGATTCTGTTAAGAAAACCAACCGTGTGGTGATCGCTGAAGAGGGCTGGAAATATTTTGGCACAGGTCAGGGCCTGGCAGCGTTAATTTACGAATATGCCTTTGACTACCTGGATGCCCCCATTCAGCATGTAAACGGGGCTGATGTCCCGATGCCTTACTCGAAACCCCTGGAGCGGGCCGCTCTACCAACCAAATCAGATGTGGTCAAAGCCGCTCAGGCGATTGTTCCTGCTGCTCTTGTGCGTGGCCGCTAAGCGCAGTCCCCTCCCCCAACACGTTGGAGAAGATACATGAAAACTGTAGAAATGCCCAAGATGGGCGATACAATGGAGGAAGGTAAAATCCTCCGTTGGCTCAAAAAAGAAGGCGAGACCGTTAAAAAGGGCGAATCTCTGGCCGAAGTCGAAACCGACAAGGTGAATATTGAGATCGAAGCCTTTGCCAGCGGTATCTTGCGCAAAATTCTAATTCCGGAGGGTAGCTCGGCCACGATCGGCGAAAGTATCGCGTTTATCGGTACAGCCGACGAGCCGGTTCCAGGTGAGAGCAGCGCCACGACCCAGGCCGCTCCCGCTATTGTTGGTCTACCCCAAACGGAATCAGCCAAAGATGAGAAGGTCCCCGATATTACAACCACCCCGGCCGCGACGGCCCCTTCAAGCAATGGGATGGTTGGCAGCGCGACGTTGGCCGATAGTCGAACCTTTATCTCTCCGGTCGCACGCCGCCTGGCCCAGGAATTTCAGTTCGATTATGCTGGCCTGAAGGGCTCGGGTCCAAACGGACGTATCATTAAGTTGGATATTGAGGCAGCGATTGCCCAGCAGCAGGCCAGCCCTGCTCCTATGGCGCAATCTGCGGCGGTCGCTTCCGGACCACAGGCAGTAGCTCCGACCTTCACAACAGCCGAGCAAAACGCTCCAGCCCCTGCTCCTGTTACAGAAACAGAAGATATTCTGGAAATTCCGCTAACAGCAATGCGTCGCACGATTGCCAAACGTCTCAGTCAGAGCATGCAAACGGCCCCACACTTCTATGTCACCAGCGTGATCGACATGGGCAAGGCCGCCGAGTTGCGTAAGCAGGTGAATGCCTATGCCGCGACAGAGCCAAATCCGGTCAAGATCAGCTTTAATGATCTGATCATCCGGGCTGCTGCCAGGGCCATGGCCCGTCATCCCAAGATCAATGTTTCGTTTGCCGAGGATCGGATTCTCCAGAAGAAGCAGGTCCATATCGGGGTTGCAGTCGCGCTGGAGCAAGGTTTGATCGTGCCGGTCTTGCGGAATGCCGATCAGCGCGGTATCCTGGATATTGCACGCGAAAGTCAGCGCCTGGTCGAAGCGGCCCGCACTGGCAAACTGCGTCCGGAGGAATTTAGCGGAGGCACCTTTACGGTCAGCAACCTGGGTATGTTTGATGTTGAAAGCTTCACGGCTGTCATCAATCCGCCCGAGTCCGCGATCCTGGCGATTGGATCGATCACACCGACCCCGGCTGTGGTCGATGGTCAGGTCGTCGTACGTGACCGGATGAAGGTAACGCTCTCCTCCGATCATCGCGCTATCGATGGAGCACTGGCCGCACGCTTCTTGCAGGAGATCAAACGCCTGCTGGAAGAGCCCTTTGGTCTGCTCTTGTAGAAAACCAATCATCTGGCGTTGTCGAACAGAAAAGGAGTCTCTATGTCTACCACCCGCGTTATCAACGGAGCAACGCTTGAACTGATCCAGGGAGATATTGTCACGGTTCATGCCGATGCGATTGTGAATGCCGCGAATGCTGCCCTCGCGGGCGGTGGTGGTGTCGATGGAGCAATTCACCGGGCCGGTGGCCCCGAAATCATGGAAGCCTGCCGTCAGATTGCCGGAATTCCCGAGGAAAACGATGCCGTTACGACCTCGCATGCCCGCTACGTCCGTTGCCCAACGGGCAGCGCGGTCGCGACAACGGCAGGCAAATTACATGCTCGCTATGTCTTCCACGCCGTTGGCCCGATCTACGAGGGAACCGAGGAGGATGCCCGCCTGCTGGCAAGTGCTTATCAATCCTGCCTTAAACTGGCGGAGGAGCATCAGATCCAAAGTGTCGCCTTCCCTGCCCTTAGTGCTGGCATCTATGGTTACCCGGTCGATAAAGCTGCGGTAATCGCCTTGAAAACCATCATCGAACACCTGCAAGGACAAACAAGCTTGAAAAAAGTCACGTTTGTACTGTTTGGCGGAGGCACGTTGATGAAATTTGAGGAAGTCCTGCATGAAGTGCTGCCGGAGGCCTGAAAGGTTCCCTCCCTGCTGAAATCAACTGGCAACACTGCTAAGACAGTGTTGTCAGGCTACTCCCTTTCTTTATGCACTGTGTGTTAGCTGCCTCAACTCCGGAAAGACCTGTTGGTCAAATTCCTCGCGGGTCATCCCCAACATGAAAACATCATAATGCTGACCATCACTATAGACCATCCGCCTCAAACGCCCCTCTTGCTGGAAACCAACCGCAAGATGCATCTGCAAAGAACGATCGTTAAAGCTATAGACCCCGACGTTGACCTTCTGATAATTCAGTTCACAGAAAAAGAAACGCAACACGAGGCGAATCGCTTCTTTGGCATAGCCGTGTCCGCTATATTCACGTCCAACCCCGATCCCATAGCTAAACGTTCCAGAACGCCTGTTGCAGTTAAATGTATTGATTGAGCCAACCAGTTCGCCCCGCTCAAGCGTTTCAATCACAAAGTAGAAGGAATCATCCTGACCATTGCGGCGTGAGGTCTCTTCAAGCCACTGTTTTGTTCCTTCCAGAGAACGCGGAAGTTCTATCCGTGCCCCATTGCGAGCGGATTCGGTATCCTGATCAAATTTATGAAACCGCTCTGCATCCCCAGGCTCAAGCGCTCGGAGACGAACCTGCTCCCCCTCCCAAATGTTAAACTCAGACATCTATATGGCCTTTCATGTATCTTATTTATATCTATGCACGCATTTAACTCAAGACCAGCCCGAAGTACATAACTTCACAAAAGGAAGTATTCTTTACAGATGGTCATATACGCAAAAAAAATTTATTTGAAGTAGCATCTCCACGTGGCGAAGAGCAGATAAGCATAATTATTCTGCCTATCTGTTACCTGCACGCAGCATATTGCAAAAAGGTTTTAGGGTGGGAGTAAATCAGAAAAAAATGAAGATTATCGCTCAATCGCCAGTGCTTCCAAAACCACCACGTCCTTCTCCTACCTCGGTGACTTCGTCCCATTCAGCATGCATCACAGGCACA
>DASSXK010000116.1:0-3305 GCA_035703945.1 Ktedonobacteraceae bacterium
TCCAGGTTTTCGCGAATGTAGCTTTCGAGATCGGCATCGCTTTGCACCTGAGAGCCGGGCAGTATCTCTTGATCACGGAGCTCCGCGAACGCCCTGGTGTCAGCAAGCTGGCGGCATAGTTTAATCCCCTCGATCATAACGCGTAGATCTTCGGGGTCCGCGAGATAGTTGCCAGTGATGGCGGGATGCTGCATTGGATCGTTTGAGTGCAGCTTCACGCTACCACGGCTTTTGGGAGTGACGAGAGTCGGACCAATCGTGAAGCCATGCCCTTCTGGCATTGTAAAGCCATGATTGATATAGTAGATCGGCGCAAAATGGAATTGCAGATCGGGCTCAGGAAGCTCGGGGCGAGTTTTGACAAAGCCTCCGACCTCAGCAATGTTTGAGGCCAGGGGACCGGTCTGAGAGGTCATATACTCCTGGAAATTCTCGACCGATTCCGCGTTCGCGAGCGAGATAGGCTGGTTGCTGGAGAAGCAGACGCTCACGAAAGGATGATCCTGTAGGTTCTCGCCCACGCCGGGTAGATCGGCGATGACATCAATGCCCAGGGCCTTCAGGGTGCTGGCGGGTCCAACGCCTGAGAGCAAGAGCAACTGAGGAGAGTTCACCGTGCCCCCGGACAGAATAACTTCCTTATTGGCCCTGATCTCTTGCGGCTGACCATCTTTGATGTAGGCCACCCCAACGGCGCGTTTGCCCTCAAAAAGCACGCGGGTGGCATGGGCCTGTGTCAGGACGGTTAGATTGGGGCGACCAAGGGCGGGATGCAGGTAGGCGACGGCCGCGCTATGGCGGCGGCCCTGTCTTTGTGTCACCTGGTAGACTCCAACGCCATCCTGGCTTTCCCCGCTAAAATCGGGATTTTCAGGCAGGCTCATCTCTTTGCCTGCCTCTATGAAGGCGTGGGAAAGCGGATTGTTTTTGACGCGATCAGTGACATTGAGCGGTCCCCCAGTACCATGATACTCGGACTCGCCTCGCTCCTGATTCTCGGCCTTCTTAAAGTAGGGCAGGACGTCGGTGTAGCTCCAGCCTTGATTGCCCAGCTCTTGCCAGTGATCATAATCGTAGTGGTTTCCTCGAATATAGATCATCGCATTGATCGAGCCGGAGCCGCCGAGGACTTTTCCGCGTGGCCAGTAGAGCTTGCGGTTCTTGAGGTTAGGCTCTTCTTCGGTTGTATAGTTCCAGTCCAGAGGGGATTGAAAAAGCTTGCTAAACGCTACGGGGATATGGATCTCCTGGGCCTCATCTGGCCCACCCGCTTCGAGCAGAAGGACGGAGGTCTGAGGGTCCTCGGACAGACGACTTGCGAGGACGCAACCCGCCGATCCTGCGCCAACGATGATATAGTCGTACATGGTCGTTTCCTTTCGTGAGTGAACGCCCGAGCGTTCAAAGCTAGATTGCAAAACTTCAAGAAAACTGTTGGGACCGCACGCATCTTCAGGCATTGTGAAAAATATACCATATATCAAGGGGTATGAGGACTTTTCTGACACTGTATTTAGCTACAAATTTGGGGTGGCAGGCTCGATTGCAAGTACGCAGAGGAACCGTGTCCTCGACGTAGCTTCCAGCAGAGGAACTGGTCCCAACTGGTTCCTAAATCTTTCCTTGAAACGTGACCTCTTCAGACGTACGCGGGACCAGGCTGCTGCGTATGAAATATTCAAAGGAACAATTACAATGCGAAAACTACTTCAGCGTGTCGCAGATGTCAGAAAAGATATAGTGCGGGTCATCGTCGGCATCCTGTTTATATTGGCTTCGACCATGCATTTTACCAGCGATGTCGAGTTAAAAATTATTCCGGCGTTTCTGCCGTGGAGACCGGCCGCGCTGTATATTACCGGTGTTTTTGAACTGCTGGGCGGGATAGGACTGTTGATACCACGCTTTAAGCGGCCAGCAGCCTGGGGACTGGTTGCGCTGCTGATCGCGATCTTTCCTGCCAATATCTACCAGGCCGTGATGAATATTCAACTGGGTGGTTTCCTGAATACACGTTTGTATCAATGGGGGCGACTGCCTTTCCAGGGCGTATTTATCTGGTTGGTGTTGTGGTCAACTGGTCATCGCAAGAAAGCTGCCTGACCCTTTCTTCATCAGAGGTTCAATAGAGGCTGGAACCGCGAAGCAAGCATATGTTATGTTATCCTTGCAAGAGTACTTTGATCTGATCGGTGCTCCCAGTAAAGGAAGAAATCCATGCAAATTCGAAAAGCCGACCACGTTGCCCTCTTAGTCAAAGACGTTGAGCGTTCAAGACATTTTTATGGTCAGGTGTTGGGAATGGATGAAATTCCCCGCCCGGCTAGCTTCGGCTTCCCCGGCGCCTGGTTAACCCGAGCGAACTTTCAAATTCACCTGATCGGCGAGGTCGAGCCTGGCCGCGCCGCTCAACTTCATCCCGGCTATCGACGCGATGAGATTAAGATTGGTCATGGATCACACTTCGCCTTTGAAGTCGATGATCTGGAAGCCACGATTCAACATCTCAAGTCACACAATGTTGAGATCCTTGGTGGACCACGTCCCCGGGGAGATGGTGTGCAGCAGATGTATGTCTGCGACCCCGATGGCTACATCGTGGAATTTTTTGTGTGGGAAGTCTAGCTTCCGAACGACTCTAAGGAAAATTCTCATCAAGGAAGATAGGAACTATTGAGATGTGGAAGGACCTTTCTCTCCCCTGGCAGGGATGCTTTGAAGAAGGTTGGGAGGCGTATTGCATGGGATCGCTACCGATTGGAGCGGTCCTGACTGATTTAGAGGGCCATATTCTGGCTCGGGGACGCAATCGAATCTTCGAAGGCGAGGCCGATGGACAGCAGTTAGCCGGCCATCGGCTGGCGCATGCAGAGATGAATACGTTGCTGCGGGCGGATTGGAAAAACATCAACCCCAAATCATCTATCCTCTATACCACAACTGAACCGTGTCCGCTCTGTGTGGGGGCGATTCGGATGATGCGGCTGGGAGAGGTGCGCTATGCCTCACAAGATCCAGGGGCAGGCTCCGCTGATCTTTTTCAGGCTAATGGTTTTTTGCGTAATGGGAATATCAAGGTGGTTGGTCCAGAAGTTGCCGAGCTTGAAGCGATCCTGGTTGCTTTGCTGGTTGAGATGATCTTGCACGATAACGCTGGTAAGGTTCCTGCCTGGATTGAACTTCACAATCAGCTTGTGCCTGGAGGGGCATGGCTGGGCAAACAACTTTTTGCCTCAAAGCAGCTTCGTAGCTGGAAGGATGAACGCTTGCCTGCAAACGTCGTCTACGATCGGCTTGTTGAATAC
>DASSXK010000144.1:0-5724 GCA_035703945.1 Ktedonobacteraceae bacterium
CGGGGCAAGTTCAGTCAATACCACGCCCACCCCTGGTGCAGTTGCCTGGTGGGCTGCGACAAAAATAAACCCCTTTGGCCACGTAGGTATCGTGGATTCTGTTTCCGCAGATGGCAATACGATTGTCGTGAGTGATTATAACGATAAGAGTGATGGTAAGTATGACTCCTACTCCATCAGCAAAAATAATGAAAGATGGCCCGATGGATTTCTTCATATCGCGGATACAGGGAATGGTACGGAGACTCCGGGTACTGCTGCTCCCTCAAATATCGGCGGCCCTGGCTTAGGCGTCGGTAACGCGATCAATCATGGTAATGACCACCTGCTTGTCAATCAGACATTGCAGGCCAATCAATACATGACCTCGGTGAATGTTCAGAGCGTTCTGATTATGCAGCCCGATGGCAACCTTGTCCTGTATACTGGCCCAGGCTATCATCCCATCTGGAGTTCAAAAACATTCGGCCATCCAGGTGCCTATGCAAAATTAGAGTCCAATGGTGATTTCGTCGTCTACTCGCAGAGTGGCACTACATTATGGCACTCCCAGCGCTATGGATCGCCAGACAAATTAATCATGCAGTCCGATGGCAACCTTGTGGAATTTAGTTCTGGTCTCCCAATCTGGTCTACCGCAACGAGCCATGTTGATAAGACGATCTTCATGGGTAGTGACCAGCTTAATTCCGCAGACACGATGGGTCCGAATGACTATATCCGTTCGTCGGATGGCCGCTACATCATCATCCTACAACCTGACAATAACCTGGTGGAATATGGTCCTGGATGGCATCCTATCTGGAGTACTCAGAACGAGGACAGAGGCGGCTCCTCTGTGATCATGCAATCCGATGGCAACCTTATACAATATACCCCCAACAAAGTATCGGTATGGTCTAGCGGGACTGGTGGCAATAGTAGCTCGTTTGCTATGCTTCAGCCCGATGGCAGTTTCGTTATCTACTCAACTGGCGAAACACCTATCTGGAATAACGGCGCGCAAGGCAAAATCTAGCAGCGTGTTCGCACTGCATAGCGCAATCCACAAAAAATATGAATAGCCCAAACAATTGCTTGTTTGGGCTGTCTTGTTGCTTCGCAATCGAGAAAATTCAGGATCTTTACGCCGCCAATTGCATCCTCCGCAGGTAGGTCACACGTGAAAACCAGAAGTAGACCGCGAAGCAGGCCATATAAATCACGCAGATGATCCCGAAGACCTTGCCGATTGCAATCGCGGCATAAACATCGTTAAAAAGATTAATCAGATCAAGCAAGGCCACGCTACTGTGAATAATCCCCAGAATCACAGGGATAAAGAAGAGCAGCAAGAATTCGCGGCTCAGCAAACTCCCAATCTCGCGTTTCTGCATACCGATGCGCTCCAGGGCATGGAACTGGCGCTGATCCTCTTCCTGTTGACTAAAGAGCTTGAAGTAGAGCGCGCTACCAGCCGCCAGGAAAAACAAACAGCTTACAAAGAAGTCCGCAAAGAGCATCACCGACAAAAATTGTTCAATCCCCACATTCGCAGTCACCGTATCTGTCAAAAAGCTTTGCTGCGCATCAGATAGATGCGAACGCAGAGCCTGCACCACAGGTACACTCTTCTGCCACTCAGGCAGTTCAAAGCTATAGATCTGCCAGCGATGATCAAGAGGCACGCTCCTCGCCAGGGTTGCATAATGCCTGTCACTTATAACTACCACAATTTCTGATAGCCCATTATCTATCTCGCCATGATACTGGTTAAAAACACGCGTATCCCCTACATCGACCTGCAACATTTGCTTGACCTTCCCAACCCTGAGCTGAATCTGCTTAAAGAGAGGGGCGTGCTCGGGATAAGGAATAAAAAGATGCGCGTTTTCATCTGAAAGAGCCGTTGCGTTCGTCTGGTTCTGCACAATTTCTGGATGCAACTGACGTTCAGCCTGTTGCAACTGAAGAAAGCTTGAAAGAGACATTATCGAGACAGGCCTGGTTTGATCCCCCCCAGAAGCAATACCCGCTACCAGGGACGTACTCACCAGACTTTGCAGGTTTAAATGCTGCTTAGCAAGCTCCCGCTGCACCTGGCCCGGTGTCAAGGAGGGAGGATGGGATGCATTCGTTGAAAGCTGCAACGAAAAAGGTTCAATCAAGGTCGCCTGTGTCTGAATGAGATTCAGCACACCGAAGACAGCCCCCATACCGGTCAGCACAATCGCGTTCAATACCGTCACGACCGTGAGCATCCTGGCATAATCGCGCATACGATGAGCCAGCCGTGCCACAATCAACAACCTTGCCCCAGATATACCCGGTTGGCGCAGGCGTTTGAGGATCATTACGGAACACTGACTAAACAGAAAGTACGTGCCAATAATCGTTAACCCGATGATGGGAATCATCGTTATAAGGATCGCGAAACTGTACTGTAAAGCCATATCATATGCGGCACCAACACAGATTAGACCCAACAAGACCAGAATCCAGGAAGCACGCGGGGGTTTCTGCTGCACTCTCGCTCCCAGCAGTAACACGCGTGGCGTTCGCCTGGTCACATGTAGAGAGATCCAACTCGCCTCCAGCAGAAAGATGATGCCGAAGAAGATCGTTGTAACACTAAATGTCGTTATTGGCACAGTAAAGGAGATCGCACCAGGAATAGAGAGAATCGCCTCCATAGCCAGCAGAAAGAAGTATGAGCAGCCAATCCCCACAACAATCCCTACAACAATTGCCAGCAGGCCCATCAAGATGCTTTCGTAAAAAATCAAACGTCCAATCTGGCGTGGCGTTACCCCTAACGTCAGCAGCAGGCCAAATTCTTTGTTACGCGCCCGAATCAGGGCCGCGTGAAAGTAAAAGATGAAGAAGATCGCGAACAAGGCCACGAAGACGCGAAAGACAATCAGCAGTTGGCTAGCTGCTGTCGTCATATGTCCGTTCCGCACATCAGGATTATCCACAAAAGCAGTGAACATCGTAAAGACCGTCACAGCCAGGACCGCAGCCAGCAGATACCCAATATAACGCCGTAAATTGCGCAGCATATTTTTTGTGACAAGCTCACGCCAGCTCATGAGTTCCCTCCAATTGTGCCAACCTATTCAGGATGCTCTGAAAGAACTGTTGCTGCGTGCCTGTCCGCTGCAATTTGTTAAAGACACTCCCATCCTTAATAAAGACGATGCGCTGACTGTAGCTGGCTGAGAATGGATCATGCGTGACCATCAAAATTGTGGCCTGCTGCTGCTCGTTGAGCTTCTGGAACAGCTCTAGCAAAGCGCGGGCAGAGGCGGAATCCAGGTTGCCAGTCGGTTCATCCGCCAGCAATAGCCGAGGCAGATGAACAACAGCGCGAGCGACCGCCGCCCGTTGCTGCTGACCACCTGAGACCTCGTAGGGATAACGCGACCGATACTCCGAAATTCCCAAAAATTGCATGACCTCGGTCACGCGTTGCGAAATAGCTTTGCCACGCTGCCTATCCAGGCTCAGCGGCAGAGCTATATTCTCGCCAAGGGTTAATGTATCCAGCAAATTGTAATCCTGGAAGACAAAACCCAGATTACGACGCCGGAACAGGGCCATCTCACTACCCTTTAACCGTGCCATATTCTGGCCCTGTAGCCAGAGTTCACCACTTGTCGGACGATCCAGCCCCGCCAGTAAGTTTAAAAGGGTCGTCTTCCCGCTGCCCGAAGGACCCATAATACTGATAAATTCATGCTGGCGAACATCAAAGCTCATCTCGTTGAGTGCCCTGGTCGCGTTTACATTGCGTTTGTTACCATAAATTTTGCTCAGGTTCTGAATATGCAGGATAATCTCAGCAGGCTGAGGTTGGAGCGATCCACTAAGGAATGATTGCGCATCTGGAATTATCGCATTCTGATTGAAAGGGGCTTGCATATGCTTGATTTTTCCTTTTTCATATGTATTGTATGAAGTATCGTTGTAACCTGCCCCTAGCCTAAACCGTAGTTCTAAACGAAACCTAAACAATAGAGCAGTTCCAACCCCATTAGGAAAAAGTTTTGAAAGTGTTTATTTTTGAGATGTAATATCACGCTGAATCAATAGGATCACAACCCAAATTACAAAGTAAGCAACCAGAATAAAGGAAAGATATACGTGCCAACTCTCCCAAATAAGACCAGAGGAACCATCTTAGTTGTTGATGACGAAGATGAAATCGTGCAATTTGTGCAAGATGCCCTTGAAGATGAGGGCTACACCGTCCACTCGGCATTTGATAGCACCCAGGCTCTAAAAATCGCACTCCAGGATAGCCCGGACCTGGTGATTCTTGACATCATGCTGCCTGGACGCGACGGCTTCGCGGTCTGTAAAAAACTGCGCGAAGATCTGGATATTCCAATTCTCTTCCTCAGCGCCCGGCAGAGTGACGCAGACAAGATTCAGGGTTTCAGCGTAGGAGCCGACGATTATGTCATGAAGCCGTTTAGCATCAAAGAGTTGGTCGCTCGCGTCGAAACCCATCTGCGCCGCCAGCGACGAGGACAATCCCAGGAGCATCAGCAAACACGTAATGAGATGCGTTTGAACTATCAAGCACTCAGTATTGATCTCAGTGCCTATCAAGTCTCCTTCGCTGGCAAAAATATTCCGTTAACACGTAAGGAATTTGAGATTATCCAGCTATTGGTCCTCCACCCTCGGCAGGTCTTTTCACGCGAAGTAATCTATGATCGTATCTGGGGGATGGACTCACTTGGCAACACAGAGACCGTCACCGAACACATTAAACGTATTCGTAGAAAGCTTGCACAATACGATGCACAGACAGAATATATCAGCACCATCTGGGGAGTAGGATATAAATGGGAGCCCAACACATCAGCGTAATCCGTTCCAGTTCAAAGCCCAAAAACAGGAGCTTTCGCAGCCTCTTCATCTGGTATTTTTGCGGGGTTGTGGCGACGACGTTTGTAATAACCTTCTTTTTAGAGCTGGCCTCTATCATCGTAATTGCAGTTAATGTGCGATACGTAAATTTTTTTACAAATAACATTTCTCACCAGGTTGGCGTTATGCTGGCACTTGTCGCGCTGCCTTTCCTTATACTGGTCGCGGCCATCCTGTTCTTCGCCTGGAAGCTGGGACGCAAGGTGAGCCGCCCGGTGGACGAACTGATGCTGGCCGTGGAAAAGATTCGCCAGCACGATCTCAATTTTTCGATCAACTACAGCGGACGCGATGAGTTGGGCGAGTTGTGTGCTGCATTCAACGAGCTACGACGCGAACTCCAGCAATCGCTCGAACGCGAGTGGAGCAAACAAGAGGAGATGCGCACAATGATTGCTTCTCTCTCACACGATCTCCGCACGCCCGTGACCATCATTCAGGGACACATCGAGGGTCTGGCCTTGACCGAGGCGGGCGAGAAACGCAATCAGCGATTAGAACGCTATCTACCGGTTCTGGAGGCCAGCAGCCAGCGTATGACGCGACTACTCAACGATATGTTGCTCGTTTCCTCACTGGAGCAGGCAAGCTTTATTATCCAGCCACAACCGGTACAGGTGGCAGAGGAGATGGAACGCAAGGTTCAAATATATAAATTGCAGGCTGCCACACGCGAAATCGATTTCTCCTACACCTATACAAACCTGACTACCCATGAAGGGCCAGCGATGCTGGATTTTCACCGCATCGAGCAGGTATTGGACAATCTCTTTGAGAATGCACAACGCTATACACCCAGGCACG
>DASSXK010000260.1:0-2971 GCA_035703945.1 Ktedonobacteraceae bacterium
GCTCATGGAATGGTAATAATAGCAACGACCTGTTGCTGGCGATAGGCTGGATTAGAACCATCGTTATAGGTGCTGACAAAACTCGATATATTCTCCGAGCCGCTGGTCGTATTACCAAAGTAGTCACCTATGAACGTGCTAACACCGGAGGCACTACTCGTATGAGCCGCATTCAACTGCGGGTCCCAGCTATGCTGAGTGAGCCGGATATTATTCCCCAATGGCGCCAGGTTGGCATTGTAAAACTGCACACTGGCATTGATACAATAATTACTGGCACCATACGGCGGCAAGCTACCTGTATAAGCTGGATTACTCTGGTCAAGCGCGAGCCCTGCATTAACAGCCTCCGTAGTTCCAGCAGCGGGACAACTGAGGCGACGGTCGTAAAAAGCAACACTCACTGTCCCATCGGAGGCAACTGTCAAGTTCGGTTGGAACTCATCAACCAGCGAGGCATTATCATTGACCTGGATAGGCCCACTCCAGGTAAGACCACCATCGTAAGAGGCCGACAAAATGTTGTTTCCTACCCCCTGACTATAATCCTCCCAGGCCACATAGAGGGGATAATAGCCCTGTGCCGACAGGTGGTTCCCAACGGCAAAGGTATCCTCGATCCCATCTCTAAAAGTTGTGTTTGCATAACGCGCAGGGGGAGACTGCACATTCCGAATAACCACCTGAGGTGCCTGCCAGGTCTTACCACCATCCAGCGATTTATCGACCGAGATAGTGATACAGCAGAATGACTTCTTCGCGGGGAAATTGGTTACGGTTGTATAGACGACTCCGGCTGGATCTACATGTGGAAGCAGATAGGTATCGCCGGCCGTATTATTGACGGTTGGCAGCAATTGCGGCACCGACCAATCAGTATGTGTCCCATCGGGTAATGCCCTGGAGGTTGAGACATACGGCTTACTTGAGACACCATTAAAAAGCGTCCACATGGCATAGATCGTATTGTAATTGGGATTTAGCGAGCCATTGGGCAAAAACTTATTGGTGTCGATTGTAATCCACTGCTTATCTGGTTCCCCACCCACGCTATCGTAGGTAGCGATGTAGTCAGGTTGGGCATTGTGAGTAGTCATCCAGTTAGTGGAACTCATCGCTCCATGTGGATGTACACTAACGGCGACAACCTCGGCAGGAATGGAAGGATTAGGTTCCTGGGAGGTACCAACGGTGAAGTTGTGCGTGCCATCTTTCTCATAGAAGAACTGATAGGCTAAAATGAACTCATAGTAGTTCCCAAAGGCATCGAAAGCTCCAACCGGATCAGTGTTGTCAGTCCAGCCTTCATAACCGGGGATATGTCCCTGGACGCTCCAGGTCTTACCACTATCAAATGACTCATAAAAACCCAGCAGATGATTATAACCCTCGGGGCTGACAAACCACTTTGAGGAGCCAATCAGATGGCTGGGATTGGTAGGATCAACACGAATATCGGACTCGGAGTGATCCTTCACTAAAACAGGGGCAGCGGCAGGAGAGTCGGGGTTGCTTCCGACCTGCGTCGGATAGGGGCCAGTGTTCTCACCAGTGGTTGCAGCCCCGTTACAGGGTGATTCACCGCTATAGCCATCGTTGGGACCATTGCTCACGCTGTAAGGCACTTCGGGAGTGTAGCAACTGGTCTGCTGTGAGGTTGCAAATACATTGGTCACATTATTTTTCGTGACGCTTTTGGCAAAGGCAGCATCGGTTTGCGTCCCTTGTGGAATGTTACCGACGCCCGAGGAGGCCGTAACTGCACGCGCCTGTGCAAAGGTAGATGCCGGTGTACAGGCAAGCAGAAAAAGCAGGGCCAGGCTCAGGCATGCAAAAAATAATTTACGCATGTTCTACTCTCCAATTCAAATAATCACGAGGCAGAGAAGCCAAAATCGGAAATATTCAGTGTGAGCAGACTTAGCAAATGCGTTTTGTCCGCACAAGAAGGTTTGCCAACCTTGTTGCCCGAACAGGAAATCAGACCTGAGGATTCGTGGGATTCTAAATCAGCCAAAATTCAGCTACAAATGAATCAGGCTCATGAAAATGCCATAAATTTCTTCCTGAACATATTAAATTCCAATGATATATTTAAAAATAACATAATAAGGCTAAGGATTCAATAGCACCTTCGCGAATTACAGAATGAAAAGCTTATTAGAAATTTTAGATAATTTCAGATAATTAATGCAATAAGAGAGCTACCCGAGCTGATCAATCGCAATCTCCAGTTGATCGGGCTGAGTCAGAACCGGGAAAATCCGCAAACCTGTCTCTCGCTCCAGACGTTGCAAGGCCGACTGATCCTGTGGATCTAACATCGCCACCGTCAATGTATCGCGTTCCTTACCAACGGGGCAGCACTGTAACTCGCGTGCAAGCTGAGGTTTAATCAGTTTCCTGATCCGGTGCGGCAACTTTTGGGGTAAAGAAGGCATAAAAGGAATAGCAGGCTGAGGAGCCGTAACGGACATACCAGGATTGGTTTCGCGTAGCATCCGTGGCGCTGGAGCAGGAACGTAAGGGGTTTCCTGCACTTCCAGATAATTGATTGCTTGCATTGTTTGGCAATCAAAAATGCGGCCAGCATGACAGGCATCTTCTAGAAAATCATCAATACGGCTGGCTGGCTGAGGATAGGCACTTTTGCCGAGTGCAACCAGAAGAGGGGCACAAATACTCGTCTCATGTAAATGATGAACAAGCCAGAGAAGCCGCTCCCAGAGACGATCCTGGACAATTATGCTCCCCTGTGCATCTGCATTTTCCAGCAAAAAATAGGCCATTCGTTGAAATAAAAACACACGATCGGTCTTACGAACCAGGGAGCGAAGATTGAGAAGAAAGTAGTTCAAACTTTCATCAACTTGCTGCGAGGTTGCTTCTTTAGCAAAACGCAGATTAAGCGTGACAACCGCCAACGCTTCAAACCCATTGGGAACAAGAAGACGAGCTGCGACTGCAATCG
>DASSXK010000450.1:0-3697 GCA_035703945.1 Ktedonobacteraceae bacterium
TGAAGTTCTGCATGCAGAGTATACCATAATCTCCTCAATTCCCCCTACAAGCAAAGAGTAATAAGTTATCAAGGGTGCAGGGAAAGCATTTCCCTGCCAGGGGTTCGGGGACCGGTCCCCGACGTAGCCCCTTATTTTCACAACCCAATCAAGCAGTCTTAAAGAGTAATAAATTATCAAGGGTGCAGGGAAAGCATTTCCCTGCCAGGGGTTCGGGGACTGGTCCCCGACGTAGCCCTTCATTTTCACAACCTAATCAAGCACTCTTCATGATAAACGCTCTCATTCTCGCCTCAAACATCTCCTTGATGGCTTGCAATTAGACACGAAAAGGCCTCCATGCTATACTTTTTAAGTAGAAACGCAATCAACGCGAACCATTCATTCGCACAGACGAGAGCAATCAATGGAGATAAAGGTATGACTACTAGTGAACGTTCCTCGGATGGCACCGCCGAACTCAAAGGGACACATGACAAAGTAAAAGAACTCCACCGCATGAAGGAAGCGGCAATGCTGGGTGGAGGTCCCAAGAGGATTGAATCACAACATAAAAAGGGCAAACTCACCGCTCGTGAACGCATTGATCTGCTGCTGGACGCAGGCAGTTTCAACGAGCTGGACATGTTTGTCACCCATCGCTCCTCCGATTTTGGACTGGATGATCAAAGAATTCCCGGCGATGGCGTCGTGACCGGCTATGGTCAGATCGATGGACGACTTGTCTATGTCTTCTCGCAGGATTTCACGGTCTTTGGCGGCTCACTTTCGGAAGCACACGCGGAAAAAATCTGCAAAGTCATGGATATGGCCATGAAAAATGGGGCCCCGGTCATCGGACTCAACGACTCCGGCGGCGCACGCATTCAGGAGGGCGTGGTAAGTTTGGGAGCTTACGCCGATATTTTCCTGCGCAACACGCTTGCCTCTGGCGTCATTCCTCAAATCTCAGCCATCATGGGACCCTGCGCAGGCGGAGCTGTCTACTCCCCGGCGATCACTGACTTTATTTTCATGGTTGAGCAAACAAGCTACATGTTTGTAACGGGTCCCAACGTTCTCAAAACTGTGACACACGAAGATGTGACATTTGAAGACCTGGGCGGTGCAATGGTCCACAACAGCACCAGCGGGGTCGCGCACTTCGCCTGCCCCAGCGAAGCGGACTGTATTCGGATGATTCGTCGCCTGATGAGTTACCTGCCAGCCAACAATCTGGAGGATGCTCCCCGTATCACGCCAGTCGATTCACCAACCCGCGCCGAAGAAGCCCTGGATACGATCATCCCCGACACCCCCAATAAACCCTATGACATGAAAACCGTCCTGGAATACATCGTGGATGACGGAGATTTCTTCGAGGTTCAGGAATACTTTGCACCCAACATTCTGATCGGCTTCGCACGTCTCAATGGTCGCTCAATCGGCATCGTCGCGCAGCAGCCGGGAGCATTGGCCGGTGTGCTGGACATTAATTCTTCCGACAAAGCCGCCCGCTTTGTCCGCTTCTGCGACTGCTTCAACATCCCGATCATCACCTTTGTGGATGTTCCGGGCTTCCTGCCAGGAGTCAGCCAGGAGCACAATGGCATTATTCGTCATGGTGCCAAGCTGCTCTACGCCTACTGTGAAGCCACCGTGCCGAAAATCACCGTCATCACACGCAAAGCCTATGGTGGGGCCTATGACGTGATGAATAGCAAACACGTACGCGGCGACATCAACTACGCCTGGCCCACCGCCGAGATCGCCGTCATGGGTGCTGAGGGTGCCGTCAACATTCTCTTCAAAGACGAGATTGATCGTGCCTCCGATCCCGAGCAGCGACGCAAAGAGTTGATTGCCGAGTACACCGAGAAATTCGCCAATCCCTATATCGCCGCCAGCCGGGGCTATGTCGATGAAATTATCGAACCCCGCTTCACACGTACCAAGCTTATCAATGCCCTGGAGATGCTGAAAAACAAGCACGATACCAATCCACCCAAGAAACACGGCAACCTGCCACTGTAACATCCTCCAGCAAAAGGCAAAAGAAAAGAACCCCTGACTATATGAAGTACCAGGGGTTCTTTTCTTTTATAAATTCTCTCTATTCAGGAGACAGGCTAATGCTCGATCAATTCCAGTAGCACCCCATTTGTGCCTTTGGGATGCACAAAAATTGCACGCCCTTCGGCTGCGATACGAGGCTCTGAATCCAGAACCGGCGTGCCTTTAGCTTTCAAATCATCCAGTTCTGCCTGAATATCATCGACTTCCAGGCAGATATGGTGCAAGCCCTCACCACGTTTAACCAAAAATTTAGCCAGGCTGGAGTCTTCTGTGAGCGGCTCGATTAGCTCAATCTCGCTGCCTCCGGGACCACCCATCGGCAAAAAAGCAATCCGCACCTGCTCGGTTGGGACTTCTTTGATCTCGCTTGGAGTCAAGCCCAGGGTATCGCGGTAGAACACCAGCGCCTGCTCGATGTTACGGACAATAATCGCCACATGATCAATTCGCTTTGGCACTTCTACCTCCACTATTCTACAGGGTCGTATCTCCAGGCTTAGCGGCACCTGGAGAGATGAAACTCGGTATGTCGCAAGCGCAAGGGAATCATCGAAAAGAGGCCAACGCCCAGGCGGATCGAACTGACCAACGTTTGCTGGGCCATCAGTGCCCCGATCCGGGTCTCTTCCGAATAGAACAGGGTCTCGGCGGCATGTTCAAACTCTGCCTGTGTCAACGTCTCATAGGTCAGATCCGGCTTTACAAGCAGGCTCAAGTCCAGGTCGGTATAGTGTAAACGCTCTATTTCAATCGTTGGGGGTTGGATCACATTGGCGTAGGTGTGACGAAGATCGCGCCCCTCATAGAATGCGCTAAGCATATACCAGCGCTCAGGCCAGAAGAACTGTAAACAATTATAACGTAATGGTCGTGTTTGGGTTGTCCAGTGCATCGGTGTGCCAGCAGGCAACCACAGTCGTAAGCAATCAGAGGAGATCTCTGTTGTAGCTTCATCACTCAGTTCCAGGGTTGGATTCAAACGATAGGCTCGCCACCAGCCCCGCACCAGCCGATCATAGCTCCGACTTTCTACTCGAAAATCGTATTCCATAAAGCACTCCCTTCCAGCAACACCCATACTACGCAAAATTACTATTCTCGTCAAGCAATACGATCAGAAATCCCCCCTTTAGATCCATCTCACTCCACGACACGCTCCCTTCCTGTCCGCCTCTCAAATCTCTTTATTTAAATATAATCTTCTGTGAAATATCATGAAGTACAGAGGATCGAAGTTCCTTTGCCAGGTGACAGGAAACAACGGATTGGGGCGCAAACCGCTATTGCTCCCCAATCCTGTCTGATCTTTTGGCGTTATCAATTCCGGTGCTTCGCCGTTTAGTTGAGCGTGAACGGTCCTGTATATTCATAGAGATCCGTGCCCGTATACGCGTAGAGGTGCGGCGGCCCAGACTTCGGCGTGATGAGAAGGATGCGCGGTTCGTGCCATTGATCGGTCTTATACTTGAATGGAGGAGGGGCGATCACCTGCCAGCGCTGACCATTCCAGAAAGAAACACCCCCGGTCGTATAGTTTCCAGCAAAATCCTGTGTTTTTTCGAAGCTCGCCTGATAGGCGACGCCACTTGAGGTGATACCAAGGTTGATAAATTCAAGTGGCACACCGGGAAGTGCCTGCTGC
>DASSXK010000573.1:0-2256 GCA_035703945.1 Ktedonobacteraceae bacterium
ACCCGTGAAATTCCGGCCAGCAGGGCCGATTTTTGCAGGTCGCGGTGCGCCTCGGTCAGATCCTGGACCGATCGGCTCTTGACACCCTTCTCAATCGCGATAATCTGGTTCAGTTTTGCAACCATTGCTTCATTTACCTCGTTACATCTCAAACATTTCGATTTTTAAACTGTTCTTTTCTATCGAATAGTATATCCAGCCTGTCAAGCCTGAATAGAAGCGCGATGAAAGATTCTACGTTTCATCCAACAAAGGACTAATAGGCTGTTTTAATGAGCACTTAAGCAAGGCCCCTTACGATGCTATTCACCTATCTTTAATTCTGACTGCTTGCTTGTAAAGCAGACATATCTAAATGGATAGCACTATAAAAGGGGTTACTTACTTATGGGAATCAATTATGCTCTTTTCCAGGATCTCAATTCCCACGCTGGAATCCATCCCTGGTTAGATATCTTCATGATTTTTTGTGCTCAATTTCTGATTTTCCTCTGGCCTCTCATAATGATCGCCTTCTGGGGCAGGCCACTCCGCTGGTGGAAACGCTCGGCTCTGCCCGAAGAGGTTGCCTTAAAACAAGAGCAACGGGCCTCGGTACTCTGGACGGCCTTTGCCTGTCTGCTGGCGTATGGGATCAATCTCACCATCGAACAATTCATTTTTGAGCCACGTCCCTTTATCACCCATCATGTGCATGTGCTTGTCTCGCACGTAGCCGATGCCTCGTTTCCCAGCGATCATACCGCCTGGTCGTTTGCGGTCATCGGCATGTTTTTCTTCAGCTTGCTACCTACTCTCAAAATGAAGTGGCGCCAACAAATCAAGGCCGAAGAGACATCACCCGCAACCGTCCTTCGGACTCCCTGGCTGCTGATGCTTATTGCCCTCATTATGGGCTGCCTGGTAGGAATCGGGCGCGTCTTCGTTGGAGTACACTACCCCGGCGATGTGATCGGAGGCGCGATTGATGGTTTGATTGCAGCCTGTATAATTACCATGCTTCGCCATCTCCTTCAACGCCCCACCACGGCTGTCCTGCAATTCGCCAGTCGGATTCAACTCACATAACATTTACATCGAAGCTATTCTATTCAAGCCTTCAAAAAGAGGAAGCCGCTCCAGAGAAATCTGAAGCGGCTTCGTTCTTTTGGCAGGATCAACTACGAGACAGTCTTAATATACTGGCTGGCTCGATGCGAGAGCGCCATGATCGAAAGCATCGGGTTCACACCTGAGGACTCCGGGAAGAGACTTCCATCGCAGACAAATAGCCCTTTGACACCGTGAACCTCTCCATTGCCATCCGTCACAGAGTCCTTTGGATCGGCCCCCATCCGGCAGGTTCCCATCTGGTGAGCGCTAAACATCAACAATCTGTTCGCACCCAACCCATGTTGTTCCAACTCGCGTTCAAACTGGCGCAGTTGCATACCCTGAACCGGTCCATCGACAGGAGCTTCGAGCACTGTCTTCTTGCTATGCAGCGACAGCACCGCCCGTGCCCCCGCCGCGAAATGGACCCGTGCCGCCTGCCGCATACCATGCAACAGATGTTTGCGATCATAGACGGAGGTCAAATAGTTAATCACCGGCTCACCATGAGTATCTAAAGTAATCTGGCCGCCATCCCTATCGCGTGTCAGCACAATGATCGTCGCCGTATTTGGCGCTTGCAGCATATGTTCGCGATACTCGCGGGCGCTATGCCAGGGGGTCGCCAGGCCCAACAAACCAGGATGCACCGGCGGAACTTCCAGCTTGTAGCCAAAGCTACCATCCAGGTGCGCAAACTCGTCGGAGTAAGCCGACTGCATGACTCCATTCCAGGGATAGACTTTATCTGAATAGACGCCAGCAATCGTCGAGACCGGGTGCAGATGTAGGTGCCGCCCAATATGAGGATTGCCCAATCCCGATCGCAGCAGGAGCGCAGGCGAGTGGATTGAACCTGCCGAGGATACTACAACCTTCGCACGGACAACCACGTTATAGTTTTTTCCGGTCGTCTGGTTGATTGCAGTAGCCTTTACACCAACGGCCCGACCTTGCTCAATCAAGACGCGGTCGGCGTTGCAATTCACGACGATCCGTGCTCCTTGATCAAAGGCATCCTGAAGATAGGTCTTGAGCGTAGACTGTTTCGCGCCGTAACGACACCCAAACCCGCATGTGCCACAGCGTTGATCACATCCAACCGCGTTCCGTGGCAGTGGCTCCTGATGATACCCCAGCGCCGCGCAGCCATCCGCCAGCAAT
>DASSXK010000469.1:0-4978 GCA_035703945.1 Ktedonobacteraceae bacterium
GCAGCGTCAAAGCAACCGGCGTTGGAATTCCCAGCGAAGGCAGGAAGAGCGCATGCAGAGCCGCCACAACGATTAGGCCAGCCCCCGTAAGGACAAAGATCCTCACACCAGCCGCGATTCCCACCAGGAGCAGCACCAGTGCTTCACCCAGCAAAATCAAGGTATACCACAGGTTGCTTTCACTCCCATTGAAACTCAGCCAGAGCGTTGGCAAGAGCAACAAGAGTGCTCCCAGGACCGCTCCCATCTCCCCAAGGACACGATGTCCTGGCAGACTTTCGTCGCGCAGCAATAAAGGTGTAATAATAATCAGGTAGGTAGCAGGAATCAGCGTTAACAGGTCAAGATTTGTCTGTCCAAAAGCTGATAGCAACCAGCTCAACATCAATGCTCCCAGCAAGCCTGTCAGATAATCACAGATACGCCTCACGACCGCATCCTCCTGGATACGTCCATAAAAGTAGACCATCAATCCAAACGCCAGCAGCGAGCCTGCCCCGACAAAAGCCAGCGAACCAGAACTATTGAAAAGCCCTCCCTTGCCAATAATCACCATGATAACCAGGAGTTGTCCACCCATCCCGATAATTGTGTGTAAAAGCAACGTGGAGATACTTCTCGTTACAGGCGTAATAACCCTCCACACGACCTGCAAGCCAAAAACCAGGACGCAGAGCGCGGTAAAGGCCAGCATCTCGACAGCAATATCCAGGGGCGGAGACCAGAAAAGAATCGCCAGAGCAGCTAAAAACACGCTAAAAGGTAATATCTCTGGCACGCGCTCAATCAGCATGATTGCAAGTACCAGGCCAGCAAAAATCAGTAGACTATATGCAACCAGGGCTGACTGCAATCCAGCGCCTGAAGTCTGCTGCCAGCCAACCAGCCAGAGCATCGCCACAAACGAGATCAGGTACCACGACCAGCTCCATTCAAAATTGGATAAAAGCGAGCGGCGATTCGATCCATCCGACACGACACGGCCTTGTCCGAGTATCCTGCCAACCAACAATCCAATCAGAGCAGTCGCTATCGCAATTCCAATCAGCCAACCAATCGAATCGCGGGGAGCAAGCACGATTCCCCAGATCCCAAATCCCACCACCAGGGCCAACCAGCGAGATTGTCGCTCCCATATCAGAATCCCAAAAGCCAGCGCCGCATATATCAGCAAAGGCAAAGCATCAGGTATTGTCCCTCCCAGGAAGTCATGAAGGGTAGAGAGCGTAATCGTACGACCACCTGCAATTGCTGAGATAAAGGCCGTCACGTAAAACGGCAGCATATAACGCCAACGTTGTGGACCCTGATTGGTATCTGAGGCCGTTGGGAAAAGCTTCAGCCGTCCGATCCAGGCACCCAGCAGGGCATACACAAATGTCATAGCAAACAGGCGTGGGAAATCATTTATACCCGCAGAACTGACAAGCGACCAGATCGAAAACGCCGATCCTATCCACAGCACCTCGGCACTCGCCTCCATCAGGGCCGTCACATAGAAGAGCACCGCAAACAGAAGCAGAGCATTTTCGATAAAGCCTTGCCCAGGTTGCGCGGAGACCGGGAGATACGGCCAGAGTCCCGTTAGCCCGGCCGCCGCCAGCGCCATCATATACCATGACCAACTCCACTTGAATTGAATCTTCCAGCGACTCTGAAGGGGGGCTGTTAGATCCACCGCTCCCCTCAGGAAGCGACGATGTAGTCTACCTGACACCATTCCAACGATCCCTGCTACAATAGCCATCGCGGCTGCATAGTAGATTGAGATCTGTAACGTCCACAGAATTGACCAGATCGCAAATACCACCATAATACCCAACCAGGCAGCGCGACGTTCAACCAACGAGATCACATAGGCAAGCAGAGCATAGGACATCAACACCGCAAAGTAGAAGATGGGAGACCCACCATACAATGTACCATCCAGCCCTGTTAAGAAGGCCGCAGCCAGCGCAATCACATAGATTGGTAAGGCATAGTTGAATAGCCGCTGCCGATCGGCTATGAACCAGCGCGTATATTTCAGGCAACTGACCGCAACACCCAGCGCGGCACAAAGCAGGGCTATCACGAGCAGGTGCGTCGTATCAGTCACAAAGGCGGAATAGCTCAACGAAAGCGCGGCCAGCAACGGCGCGATCCAGAGCAGCGGAATAAAGTCCTCGCTCACACCCGCAGCATAGGCAAGCACGGCAAATGCCAGCAGGGCATAAACAGCAAAGTTCAATTGCCCAACGTTGTAAAAAGGCCAGCTACCAACCACCAGAGCCGCCACCAGGGCCGCCAGGTACCACGGCCAACCCCAACTGAGCCTGATTGTAAGAGGAGAAGATCCGGCGAAAACATGCGTAAAAGCCCGCTGCTTGATGACCCTGCTCATAAACAGGCCCAGGACAGCCAGACCCAGCCCTGTTCCGCAGACATACTCAATCGATTGTTGAGTCGCCATCAATACGGACCAGGTGGCAAATCCCACAGCCAACCACAACCAGCGTGAACGCTGCTCCAAAAGCACTATTCCAAAAGCCACCAGCGCATACATCAGCAAGGTATCCGTCAAAAATCCATAGAAGAGAGGATGCGCGCCGGGCAACATTCCATACAGTCCGCTCAGAACGGCCACAACAAAGGCCGAGCTATAGAATGGCAAGGCATCCCGCCGGCTTTTACCTTGCACAAATCCCTGAGCCAGCGACGGCGTCGCAATGTGCAACAGGCTAATCGCCGCCCCCAGACCGGCATACACCAGTACGACAATTGGAGAGCGATAAAGATCCCCAAGTTGCAGCGCATCCAGCAGTGCCCAGAGCGTAAATCCTGGCAAAAACCACATACCCACATCATTATCTTCCAGCAAGCTGACGCTATAGAAGAACAGGCCAAACCCAAGCAAAAGCCAACTGGCAGCAAGCAACTGACTCTGAGATTGATAGCCCACAATCCCCGTCATCAACGCACTCAACACTCCGGCAGAATACAGAGGGGATGCCCAGATTCGCCCAAAGCGATAGCTCACGGCCAATCCCAACAGGGTCGCAGCCAGAGACACGGCCGCCAATCCCCAGAATGATTGATCCGGCAGCAGCACCGCGCTGGCAGCAAAAACGATAGCGGGAATCAGCCATTCTTTCACCCGCGCCAGGGCGGCTGCGACATACCACGCCAAACCAAGCAGCGCCAGTTCCAAAAAGATTGGGAATGGAATACCAAGCCACTCACTTATACTGCTCTGAGCGAGCCCGCCCCGAAGCAAGATAGAAGCGATCTCGCCCAGGCCCCCCACCGCTCCGTAAAGGAGTGCAACAGTCACTACGGGCCATTCCCAACTGACTGCCATATATCGCCCCGCTTGCGTCATTGAAGCAGCGACTGGAAGGATCATTCTTCGCCGTGCCATTACCAGACGACTTAGCACAGCCGCAAACGGCAACAACGCACCGATCAGCAAAACGAGATAGAGACGCGCATCCAGCAAGAGTGGTAGTGCCAGAAAAGCGAAAACAAACGGCAGGAAAAGCCAGTGCTGACGACGTTGATACAATACGATCAGGTAAGACAGTACCGCACTTACCAACAATAGCGCCGCCCGATAATCCCGATTCTCGTTCCGACTCAAACTGAAAGTCAAAGTAATCGCCGATAGCGCCAGAACATCCAAAGGATTTGCCAGGTAGGCCCCAAAGCGCTCCCGTACAACCAGCGCCACAGCCGCAAAGGCCAGCGCCAAACCAAAGAACCACCAGACGGGAGTAAGTTTTAGAGCCAGCACAACCACCCCCAGATTCCAGGCCAGCAGGAAACCGCTGATCAAGAAAAGCCAGGAGCGGTGATTGCGTTCATTCGCAGTCAGCGAAACCATGCTCACGGTAATAACACATCCCAGCCCCAGCACAATCATGTCCTCAATAGCCGCCCAATTCGCATGGACGAAAAAGGCCGGATTGTCAGTTAAAGGGATTTGGTAGGCCGCGTCATAGAGCTGTTGTGGCAACAGTGGCGAGGCGATAAAGGGCAGGAGACACACCAGCAACAAGGCCGTTCCTTCCAGACAAACGCTCAACCAGGGCAGAGGCTGGAGCAGATTCGGCAAGAAACGATTGAGTCCATGATACAGCAGTGCCACACAGGCCAGCGTCAAAGCGTAACTGCTCCCTGAAAACGCAAAGGCATGGCAGAAAGCGAGGACACAGGCCAGGAACAGAAACGCCACCCAGAACATCTCACGCGTCTGCTTCACCAACCAGAGCCACGCTATACACCAGATTGACAAGAATACCACGATACTCAGAAGCGAGAAGCGAATTTCCTGGCTCCCGACAGGATAGAAGATGGTCCCTTCTATCGAGAAGAAAGACGCCAATCCGATAGACAGGACCCCTAGCACCCCAAAACCTACGATGGAATACATGACTATACGCAAAGGTTGGCGCATAATCCTCAAGGAACCTGTGAAGTAACGCTCACGTCCTGTCTCCGGCGAACGTACCAGAGAAACCAGAGCCGAGATAGCCAGCAACATGAGTATGCTCGGCCACCAGCAATAGTTCAGATGCAGTTCAACCGCCAGCGCCAGATCAGCCACAACCAGGGCAATCGCCCCCAGATAGCTATAAATGGCAAATTTCTGGTAAACCGCCAGCGAAAAGTAAGCAACCGCAGCATAGAGTGAAGCAATGATAATAAGTGTCGACACCGAAAGGGCCGGATGGCTCCCGGATGGCACATAACCGGTAAGATTCAGAATCAGATTATAGCCGGTAAAACCTACCAGCGGAATCAGCAGCACATAGATGCCGCTATAAATTCGGGCAATCAGCTTAAAGTTTGCAAAACGAAAAGCCACAATTCCGGCAATCCCAAAAAAGGCATGGACACCAAATACAACCAGGAATGAAAGCAGAGGATTATTGCCAGTCGTAACAACCGAGCTAAGTGCGCCCATCAGGATCAGAAAGGCCCCTAATAATCCGATAAG
>DASSXK010000599.1:0-20236 GCA_035703945.1 Ktedonobacteraceae bacterium
ATCCCCTTTGTATCACAGGAAGAAGAAGGAGAGGATGTATAAACGCTGTATGTATCCCTTAGGGTGTAGTTCATTTTTTTGCGGGATGTTGAAGAAGGACAATTCACAAGAACGTCTTTGTTTTCTTTGTCTACTCAATTAGATCCCATTTTTTTCAAATATGGTGTGGTTTTTGGATCAGTTTTTTTGAAGATCGAAGAAATTCGCTCCAGGAATGAGCAGATTCCTTCGCAAAAAATGAATCATACCCATCTGAACGCGCCCCCAGAAGAAGAGGGGGCAGCGCTACATAGCTACTCGACGCCCAGATCCCAGGCCTGCTGAAGGTCTTCACGCGAGAAGCATTGGAAGGCCATCAGGGTGTGGGTTTGCGTGATGGTCGAGATCTTGACCAGCTTATTGGTAACAGTTCCTGCAAGGTCTTCGTAGACTGGCAGGCGGAGAAGAGCGACCAGATCGTATTCTCCCGTTACGGAATAGACTTCGGCAACGCCTTCAATTTCAAGCAGGCTTTGAGCGGTCTCATTAACTGTGCCGCGTTGCGTGTTAATCAGAACCAGTGCTGTAACCATAGAAGGTTCCTCTCTATCAGGCGAAGGGCGACCACGAGGATCGCCCGGCTTTCTATTACATATACATATACCTATTTAGCGTTATTATATCTCGCCTTGCTCTAGAAAGGAGATGCTGGGATCTGGACCTGGGGTAGCATCATCTCCAAACCAACAACCTTCAGTTTCTTACGCAAGGAATCCTGGGCAAAACGCATCGTGGCCCAGGGATCTTGTTGCACCGAAAGCTGATAGTCGATCTCTTCTGGAAGAGGAGCCAGGGCCTCAAGAGCCAGGGCACCAAACTTATTGACGGACTTCTGAACGACTTGAGCGTATTTTTTATTGCGTTGAATCATTTCGCGCAAGAACTTGACCCCGAAAACGACGTGGCGCGACTCATCGCGTGCAACGGCCGTGAAACCCGCTCTAAAGGCCGGGAAGAGGTTATTGAGTCGATAGAACTCCAGAATGCTCCGCTGGCCTGCCAGGGCCATTGTACCCTCGATAACCACGTGATAGAGGGTTACACCGTCAACAAGGTGTTCAAGTTGACCAGGATTCTGGCGGATGCGCTCAGAAACTTCCGTCAGGGAATCCATCAGGATGAAGCGCATTTCATCGCTCATCGTCTGCGTTGCCAGGCCAAGATCTGCTTCGAGGCTGCCCTGCTTGAAGCCGCAGACCTCATTGAAGAAGCGCGAGAAGAAGACTGTGTGGCGAGCCTCATCGACAATTTGCGTCGTGATAAAGATACGCATCTCCTCATCGGGCATGGCGGTGATATAAGGCGGAAGCGTATCGGTGACGCAGGCCTCACCTTTGAAAAAGGTTGCCAGGCCACCGGAGCGCTGGTTTTGTTCCTCGCGCGACATGCTTTCCCATTGCTGACGGTCGACCGTAAAATCCAGCTCCTGGGCTTGCCACTGCTGACGTTCCCAGCGATAATAGAGCTCGCGATAGCTGGGTAGATGGACCAGATTCTGATCAATAATATTTAGAACATTATCGATAGGTGTCTGGGCAAGCTGGTTCAGGGGTGCCTGTTCCAGTGGAAATTCAATTGACATGCTTCTTTCTTAGCTCCTTTTTATCGATCTTTCCGACCCCATTGCGAGGCAGGTTATCCACAAACTCAATCCGACTGGGGGTTTTATAATTTGCCAGCGATTCCCGGCAGTGAACCATCAGGGTTTCAGCATCCACAGGCGTCGATCTAACAACATAGGCCATGACATCTTCGCCCATGCGCTCGGAAGGGATACCCACAACCGCAGATTCGACGACCGCTGGATGGCTGTTAAGAACCTCTTCAACATCGCGGGGGTAAATATTAAAGCCGCCGCGAATGATCAGATCTTTCTTGCGTTCAACAATATAAAGATAGCCATCCTCATCAAATTTGCCCATGTCACCCGTATGGAGCCAGCCATTGCGCAGGGCCGAACTGGAATCTTCAGGCATGTTGTAGTAGCCGCGCATAATGTTTGGACCCTGTGCGACCACCTCGCCAATCTCACCAACGGGTAGGGGTTGATCGTTTTCATCAACAACCTGTACCTCAACCCCTTTCACTGGTTTTCCAACTGAGCCGGGACGTTGAGGCATATCAAGGGCGTGACCTGTCAGGACGGCGCTGGCCTCTGAGAGTCCATATCCCTCCAGGATGCGACAACCAAATTTTTGCTCGAAGCCTTTAAGCACAGCCATTGGCAGAGGTGCCGAGCCACTGACACAATATTGCAGACTGCTTGTATCATACTTGTCGGTATCTGGTGTGTAGAGCAAGGCCACAAACATTGCTGGCACCCCGGCAAAGGACGAGACATGGTAGCGTTGAATCGCGGAAAGCACAGCCTGAGGATCGAAGCGAGGCTGCATAACTAACTGGGCACCGGTGAGATAAATGACATTCAAGGCCACGATTCCAAAGGCGTGAGCCAGGGGTAGAATCCCTAACTGAACATCCTGAGCGGGCTCGCTCTCGCTAGTCGAATGGCTGCTCAGGGCATTTTGAACGAGATTATTATGGGTCAACTCAACGCCTTTGGGGCGGCCGGTCGTTCCGGAGGTATAGAGAATCACGGCGGTATCTTCTGGTCGAATCACAATATCTTTGATTGGCTCCAGGGCGGTCTGAGCGATCTCTGGTTCGGTTGCAAGAACAGACTGATAGGGGTGAACTTCGGCGTGATCAAGCGTTTGGATGTTGCCTGGATTTCCCCGAACGATCACATAGCGCAGCGTGCTGACATCTTTCAGCGCGTGTTGGAGCAGGGGAAGCAGCAGGTCGCTGGTAATGATAGCCTTCGCACCCGAATTGACGGCAATATAGTGAATTTCGGGTGGTTTCAGCAGAGGTAAGACCGGTATAATTTGCGCGCCGAGGCGGCCAATGGCCTGGTATGCAATAGGAACCTCAGGACAATTCTGCATAATCACAATCACGCGATCTCCCTGCTGAACGCCCAGGGAATGTAGTCCTGCGGCCAGGCGGGCTGCTTCTTGTGCCAATTGTATATTGGTATAGCTTTTTACCTCTTGTGGATCGTCATAGATCAATGAGGTAAAGGAGCCAAAATGCAGACAATTGAAGCGCGAGAGGTCTGGCAAGATCTTCAGTTTATCTTCGGTCAGTGTTGAATCTACAATGATTCCCGAATCTGTTTCATCTGTCATGCAAATACCTCATTTTCCCCGTGTCAGGGGAGATATACATGAGTTTCACCAAAGAAAATAGAACACTATTGTGATACTTAGAGCAGAATGGGCAGTGAAGGTGGTCGAGCAGTCGGTTGATCAGAAAACTTTTTTTGCCTGGTTGGCGGTTTTACCAGGGGAGAGCGTTGATTATTGGCTATTGAACGTGACTTGTCCATGGATGCCTCCGGTCTCTCTGGGCCGTTAAGCGAACACCTCATTGTGTTTGCCTGTCTCGTAACGGGCGAACATATACAGCGGACGAGGAGGGAAAGGTGTTTACCTTTCCAATGTAGCACGTCTTCCACGAGATTCGCAAGAGGATAGGCGCTCGTTTAGAAAACTGGATGCATCGAACGCCAGGGACTGGGTGGAGATTCTGTAATGGCTGGTTGCCAGCCCTTTTCGCCATAAAGAATTTGAGCATTCCAATTCTGGTTTTTATGGCAGAAGCGATAGCGAATTTGCCACCCCTGACGACCGGGCTGTTTCTCTTGATAGGCCGTATCGAGACCCAGACGGAAGGAGAGAAGCTGAGCGTAATAGGGTTGGAGGCGATATTCCAGGTCGTCTGTATCCAACTCGTGCTCAGAAAAGGCTAATTGGAGGTCGAAGCAATAATTGTACGTTGAGACTTCCGGATCGCGTTCTTCTACATCAAGGTGCTGAATTAAGGCGAGCATGCCGAGCATTTCAAATTGACAATATGGCTCTTCCGATGACATGTCTAATTTGAACGGAGGTAATGAGAAGATGTGGCCTATCTCAAGTGCCAACGTTTCCAATGATTTCTCGGTTTTAATACAGATTTGAAAAGACATATACCGCTCCTTCTGAGGAGGAAGGTTGTCAGAACGCCCCATCAATATTTCATTATCTTAAACCTTGCCTGGAAGAGGTGTCAAGTGAACGCTGCTTTTGGTCGTTTTTGATTGCTTCTGTATTAATCGAGGAAGGTCAGGTATTGCTTCATTTCTTTCTTTTTTCTGCGTTTTTTCTTGTTTTTTTGTAAAATAGGCTTTTGGGGGTATTCTGTCGCCACAGGCAGGAAAGTGATAATTGCTTGAGCAGGGAAGTGTTGCGCCGGATGTCAGGGGGCTGATATACTGGAATTGTTGGTTGGTGAAGTGATGAAACGAGCTTTTGGGAAGAACAAACGAGAAGAGGTTGTGATGTATCTGCTGATGTGGATGAAGTAGATGGATTGTTTTAGGAAGATCATGGAGGGGTTCTGAAGGAAAGGAGATCGTGGCACATCCTCTGAGAGAGATGATTGCCATAAAGGACGGAATGACAATACAGCGGTTTGAGGTGCCTACTCCCCCTCCTATTCAGGCGGGTCCGACTATCCATGCCGATCCAAAATCTGGTTCACAGATTGAGCACTGGCTGGAACACTACTGGGCGAAACTGCAACTTCCTACCAAAGAATTAAACTATCTGGCGATTACTCAGGATCGACAGGAATTTATGCAGTGGAGCGGCAAACGACTGAATTTGCTGATTCTGGGCTGTTATTGCTATTTGCCCGCTAGTCTCTTACGAAGGGCTGGCTATCTGCATGAGCAAGCGAACAATCGCCACCTGATTTTTATTGAGCCGGATATGCAGGCAAAGTCGATTGAGGTAACGGTGGCGCACGAATTGATCCACCTGGCGGACCGCGTGAAGGGAACGCCGCGCCGACATCGACATCATGGACACGATTCGATTGCAGCGGATGAGGCCGCGATCACTGGCTACGAACTGGAAGATCTGCGCCAATTGCTGCGCGAGGAGGGAGAGCGCCGTGAGCGGATACGTCGCGAACGTCGTCCTCTGCGCTACACCTATGAGTGCCCTAACTGTGGCAAGGAATATCTGCGAGCGAGGCGGTATTCGCAGGCGGTTTCGTGCAGCAGTTGTGACCGGGTCTATAATCCCAGCTTCCAACTGGCGTTACGCGATTCCTGAGATTATTTGGACATGAAGAAAAGCATCGTGTTTATTTTGGTGTGGCGTAGCTGTGCAGGCTTGGGACAAAGAAGCTGACGCCATAATAGGTGAAGAGTGTCGCGATAAAGCCAATCGTCAGGACCCAACCGATGCGATTGCCGCGCCAGCCACGAATGCCTCGGGCATGGAGGTAGACCGCATAGATCAGCCAGGTTACGAGGGCCGAAGTCTCTTTGGGGTCCCAACTCCAGTAGTGTCCCCAGGCGTAGTTGGCCCAGTAGGCACCCAGAATCAGGTTCAGGGCAAGCAGCGGGAACCCGATAATAACCGCTTTATAGGCCAGCTCATCAGCGGCCTCAGCCGAAGGGAGCCAGGCGTAGCGTTGGCCCTCGCCATTCTGGATCAGGATGATGAGACCAGCGCCAAAGGCCACGCTGAACATGGCATACGCGAAGATTGCCATTCCAACATGTACCGTTAAGATTGGCATATCTTGAAGGGCCGGAATCAGTTTGGTGGTGCCATCAATCAAGCCATAGCTTGATCCGATATAGACGGCCAGTCCAATTGTTGCCAGCGAGAGCAGGCAGACATACAATCCCCAGGCGCGCACACGCTCATGGAAACGGGCCTCAAAAAGGAGATAGCAGAGAAGTAGCGCGGCTGTAAAGCTCAGGCTAAACTCGTAGAGATTGCTCCAGGGGGCATGTCCCGTCACAACGGTGCGAAGGGCCTGGGAAGCTACAAACATCAGAAATGCCAGCCAACCAAGGATCGTACCTGTGCGCCCAATCATTAGCAGGCGCTTGTTCAGGGCAATTGGTTGCTCGCCATCTGGTTGCTCGTGCAGGACAACATCGCTGCGGGTCAATGTGGCAACACTTCCACCGGCAACGGCGACTTTACTGGCCTGATCGGTTGTTGCCTGACTGGAACTTTCAGTCGCCAGTTGTTTGGCGAGGCGAGCGGAGCCGACCGTGTAGAGCAGGTATGCCCAGGCCATCATGACCAGCATAAAGAGCCCGGCGGTAAAAAAATACTGGGAAATTGTCGTTAGCTGCGGGACACCCGTGTCAGCGAGGACAAATAAAAAGTGCATGACAAACCTCGGTCACTTTATAAAAACGCTAAACATTTCAAGATCAGCCCCGAGACTTGGATATGAGCCTTCCGCTGTTCGACCAGGTCCAATAGGGACAAACTAAACCTTTTAGAATAGTAGCATAGGGATGGAAGAGCGTCAAACCGTTAGATGGGACAGGGCAAGTTTTCTGATGCCCTGTGGGTGGATCAGCGGCGGACATCGGCGTTGGCGTGTTGTAGCTCATTCAGCCAGTCCAGCAGGGCGCGAGTCTGGTGAATACGACTACGCAGAATTACATGGTCGAAGAAGGTCTGATCATCTGTGAGGGCGGTCTCGGGTCGTTGGGCCTCCAGGTGCGTGAGGAATCTTCGGCAGGCCGCGATCTGCTGATCAATAAGTTGTTCAAGCTGTTCAGGGATGAAGCGACGGGCGTAATACAGTTTGAGCAGGAAAAGGATGCGAATCTCGCGAGGCCGCTCGACTGGCTCGGAAAGCCATTTGAGAAATTCGGTTCGGCCTTCGTCAGTGAGCTGAAAGGTTTTGCGTGGTGGACGTGAACCTTGAGGTTCCAGTTGAGCCTGAATATAGCCCAGGCGCTCAAGCTTTTTGAGATAGGCGTAAAGCTGGCTCATCTCAAGATGAACGATTTGACCAAGGGTGCCGTTCTCAAATTGTTGGAACATCTCGTAGCCATGCATTGGCTGCGTTTGAAGAAGTCCGAGTAGCGCATACTCTGCTGGCTCATTTGTTTGCATGTTTTTCTCTGCCCATGTAGCTTTGATGTGGTGTCAAGTGTTTCGTTGCAGTTCCCTGGATCTTTTATAAGGTCCTTGCTTTTTCATTATAGTGCAAGGCTGATGAGGGGGCAAGCATTGAAAGGACTCGTTATTTATTCGAGCGTGCGACTCAATTTTAAGTTAGCGGGCAACTACATGTTGGGCTCGGCGTGTATCTCGAATGCGCAGTAAAATATCAGCGATAATGACAATCGCGATCGTTGCGAAAGGGATCAAGAACTGTGTCCAGTTGTGATCATCGAGGATGGGGCCAAGTTGTAGATCTTGTAGGATCATTTTGGCGGCTGTCCAGGCCAGCACAAGCGCCGCGAGATCCATTAGCCAGGGGAGTTTGCCGATCAGCTCTGCGATTAAGGCGCTGCCGATGAGAATCAAAATAATGCTCAGCGTTACCCCGATGACCAGATAGAGAATCTCGCCGGAAGCAATTGCGCCGATGGCTAGAACGTTATCGAGGCTCATTGTGAGGTCAGCTACCATGATCGTGGCGATCGCACCCATCAGGCTTTTTCTTTTTTTATTTGGGGGGATAAGGGAGTGGGCAGTGTGCGGTTGTGAAAGATGATCTTTTTTAGTTTGCTTGGTATCGCGTTCGGCCAGAAGGCGGATGGCAACAATGAGAAGGAGAACACCACCGATGGCCTGAAGCAAAGGGAGTTGAAGTAAGAGTGTGGCAATTGCGGTGAAAATGATCCGTAAAATAATCGCAGCGGCTCCCCCGGCTGCAATCGCGATAAAGCGCTGACGCCTGAGGAGTCCTGATGCGGCGGCTCCGATAATCAGGGCGTTGTCTCCACTCAGGATCAGGTCAACTAGAAGAATGCTGCCAATTGCTCTCAGTACTTCAAACAATGTTTGCCCCTTTCGTCTTCACCTCACATAGGGTAGGTTGTTATGTTTTATTTTTGCCGCCTGCGGCGGCCAGGAGGGAGGAGGGAAATGCGGGGCACAGCCCCGCGCCCCAGTCAAGGGGTAAAGCTCCTTGCAACCTCTTGGGAATCTTTTTATATGCTTGCTTGTTTTATGTACAAGCAGAGATATACTACGAATATAATTATTTGACACCCTATATTTAGTACGAAGCAGAAATAGATTGGTTTTCAGTAATAATGCGTAATCCAAGTGTAGAAGCCGCTCGTGAGGCACTTGTGATTCCTTTTGAATGATTTTGGTCTCCACCAACCCTTTCATGTTAGCAGGATACTGAAGGCACAGATTTTAAAAGTTGCCTTACTTTGCTTGACGCATTTTTGTGACTCAATTACAATCAAGGTGCGATAGGACTGGTGGGAAATTTTAAAATTCAGAGGGATAGAAATCAAGGCATGACACAAGTTGCAGTTTTGTCAATTTACCAGGTAGAGCCATTATTGAAAGCCAGGTCGGCCGGATTGCTTGAAGCGATGTCCTCTCCTGACCTGGGCCAATCGCAGATTCAGGTCCAGTTGAGGGATGACGGGGTAGTTTTTCCGGGTGAGAATGTCTTGAGTTGGGCTGCGGCGGAAAAGATCCAACAATCACCTTCGAACTGTTTCCTGTTGGAACACTCGGAAATCAAGGTCGCACAGGTCTTTTCGGAAGAGACAAATCTTGTCTGTAGCCTGTATCCAACGAGTGGTGCGCCCAGTATGTTGATCTCCGGGTTTGTGATGCATCGGATTAAAGGTGTTGATCCGATGCAGGACACTTTGAAGAAGGTCGCGACGATTCAGCCGATTGGCGGGCGTGTGCTGGATACAGCAACCGGCCTGGGCTATACCGCGATTGAGGCCGCGAAAACGGCGGAACAGGTTGTTACAATTGAGATTGATCCTGGTTCGCAGGCCATGGTAAAGCTCAATCCCTGGTCGCGTCCGCTGCTCGAAAATCCTCGAATCACACAACTCATGGGAGATGCCTTTGACGTCGTCCAGACCTTTGAAGATGCCTCCTTTGCGCGAATCATTCATGATCCCCCGGCTTTTAGCCTGGCAGGCCAGTTGTATTCAGGAGAATTTTATCGCCAGCTTTATCGTGTACTTCAGCGTGGGGGCAGGCTATTCCACTACATCGGAGATCTGAATAGTAAGTCCGGCAGCACCGTTACCAAAGGGGCGTTGAAACGACTTCAAGCGTCAGGTTTCTCGCGCGTTGTGCGGCATCCGGAAGCATTCGGTGTTGTGGCGTATAAGTAGACAGCGAATGAATGGAGCCTGAGATTTTCAATTCTCGCTTTTTCTAGCGTAATTATTTGTGCGAGAGAATCGTGCTTAAAAGAGAAATATGAAACATTTATTTAACCATTGAGAGCATCTGCCAACTCCCGGTGGTTGTGAGCGTGCCTAAATCGCTTGCTTACTTGTGTCGTGAAAGGACCAAGAGAAAAAAATGACCGCCACATCGAAACAACCATTGGAGGCTAACCTTGCCACTATTGCCAAATACTTTGGGCTGGGTGAGGTGTGGGATTTTCAGTCTACACCTGGAGCTTCTCTGACTTTTCTGGCTACGACTGATCATGGTAACCATTTTTTCAAGTTCCTGATTGACACGGCGCTTGATGAGGTGAAGCATGGTCTCCCTTTCTTGCAGCGGCTGGAGGAGGCTGGTTTTCCCGCGACGTATTACCTGAAATCGCCGGATGGCGAGTTGATATACCATAGCTCCGAGTGCGATGCTGTGGTCTGGCCTCAGCCGAAGGGAGAGACGGCTGCCCCCTCGCCTGCCATTTGCCGTGAAGTTGGTGTTGCATTAGCAAAATTGCATCAAATCTCAAGCGAAAACCTGCCTGAAAAACGACACTGGCTCGATGCGTCCTATCTGTCTGATGCGATCGAGGCCGCTGTTGAGATGTATGGTACTGAACGCCTGAGTAAGACCTTGAAAATCTATGAATCCCTGAAGGATTTTAAGCCCGCTAATTTGCCTCAGAGCATTGTGCACGGCGATCTGGATCTTTCCACCTGCCTGTTTGAGGGCGAAAAGCTAACGGTCTTGATTGATTGGCAGGAAGTTGGTGTGGGAGCCGCATTGATGGATTTTGTGGCGACGGTGATTGGATTCTGTTTCATTGAGCGTTGGGATGAGAACAGTTATCTTGGTGCGCATTACTACCCTGAATTTTATCAAGCCTTGTATGAAGGATATAACGACATCCGGCCCTTTTCCGTGCAAGAAAAAGCCCGGCTTAATGACACACTTCAGTACGTGGGGCTGATCCAGCCCGTTTGGACGATGCTCCTCTGGCAGCACTATCATCCTGAAGAGGAGATGGTCGAAACCAACACGCTTTATTGGCGATTTGGGCTGGATAAGCTTACATTGCCGGTATTCTAAATTGGGGAGAGGTGTGAGATTTGGCTACTGGCGATTTGCAAAAGCGCAAATCTCGCTGATACCACGTTCGATCTCCTCATCTGAAGCGGAAAGTGAGACACGAATGTAGCCCTGCGTGCCCTCACCAAAGCTACTACCTGGTGCGACGGCAATATTTGTCTCGCGTAAGAGCTCCTGTGAAAACTGGCGACCAGCGCGGGGTCCGTTGGGTCCACTGACCTCGATCAGTAGGTAGAATGCCCCATGTGGTGTATAGAGATATCGACCGGCCTGTGTGAGCAGCGTGACGGCCAGATCGCGCCGCCTCTGATAGATCGCCCTCATCTCGTGCACACAGTCCTGTGGCCCGGTCAGGGCCGCTGCTGCTGCCCGTTGAGAGAGGGTGCTGACATTGGTGGTGCTGGCATCCAGCACGGTTGCGATAGTTTTGATTAGCTCTTTGGAGGTAACAAGATAGCCGACGCGCCAGCCCGTCATGGCATAGGTTTTTGAAAACGTATAGACACAGAGCAGATTCCCGTTTTCAAACTCTTTTGGGGTCAGGTAGCTGGCCGGACTGCGATGCTGTCCCTCAAAGACCATCTCATCGTAACATTCATCTGAGAGCAGGTAAAGATCGTGCTGACGAGCAAAGGCCAGTAGCTCATGCACAAGTTCAGGTGGGAAGACAGCTCCCGTTGGGTTGCCGGGCGTGTTGATAATAATCAGGCGCGTGCGTGGCGTGACAAGCGGCTTCAGGCGCTCGACATCTGGGAGCCAGTCGTGGTCAGGGTCAAGAGGATAGGGAACCGCTGTTGCTCCGGTGTTGGCGATCTGCAAACGATAATGGGGCCAGCCGGGATCAGGAAGCAAAACCTCATCGCCAACGCCGACCGTTCCTAACAAAATCGCCTGGATCGCGCCTGTACCGCCGACTGCTACCGCGATATTCTCCGGGCTGACGTGATACCCGTTGACTCGAACAAGCTTCGCTGCGATCAACTCACGCAGCCAGGACCAACCGGCCGGAGGGCCATAGGTCAGCGTCTCCTGTTGAATCGACTCGATGGCGGCCTGCCGAATATGTTCCGGCGTGCGGAAACTAGGCTCTCCAATCTGGAGGCGGACCGGCGGCGGAAGATAGATTCCTTGCTCTTCCGCCGCCTTCTGAAGCTGCTGGGCATAGGCCCCCAGATTTGTGACCGGGTTTAAGGGCAGGTTGTGGATCTGCTCCTTGCCAACCTTCATAGCTTGTTTCCTTGTTGATAATACTGCCCAATTTGCTGAATCAGGCCAGAAACCAGGGCAATCCGATCTGGCAGGTAGTCAAGCTCGATATACTCTTCGGGGTTGTGGGCGTGATCGCCGCCTGCTCCCATGCCATCGATCGTTGCGATGCCCATCGCAGCCGTCGTATTGGCATCGGAGCCACCACCGCTGGGGACACCCTCGATCTGAATTCCCAGTTCTTGCCCGGCGAGTTTGGTCAGATTCAGCAGGCGCGTATGTTGCTCATTTGGCTCGAAGGGCTGATGCCAGACCGAGCCATTAAGCCTGATTGTCGTACCATCGATTACTGTGTGCGAGGCGACTTTCTGCATCGCCGCCTGGATCTTCTCGAAGCCCTCGACCGTACTGGCACGAACATCGATCTCGCACCAGGCGTAATCGGGCACAATGTTGGAGCGTTCGCCGCCTTTGATCAGACCAACGTTCAGGGTGGTCCCTGGAATGGTATCGTTGAGTGCCTGCATCGCCTGAACCTGGTAGCTCATCTCCAGAATAGCGTTTCGTCCACTTTTTGGGGCGACTCCGGCGTGGGCTGAAAGGCCATGCACTTCCAGTGTATATTTGGCGACACCTCGGCGGGAGGCGAGCACCGTATGGCGTGCCCGGCCTGGCTCCAGCACCAGCACGGCGTCGGCCTCGCTGGCGAGCTTTTTCACAAGTGGCGTACTGCTGGGAGAACCGATTTCCTCGTCGCTGTTGCAGAGGAAGGTGATGTTCTGGAAATCTGTCTCATTGGACTCGAAGAGCAGATGTGAGGCGTAGAGGCCGATCAGTACGCCAGATTTCATATCCAGCACGCCAGGGCCACTGGCGACGCGCATCCCGTCACGCTCCTTAATTGTGAATGGGCGACGACTGGCTTCGCCATCGGCCAGAACGGTATCGAGGTGTCCGATCAGGAGGATGCGTGGTCCGTTGGGATTGCTGCCCTGACGGGTTGCGACGAGGTGATTGCCGTAGTCGCTTACTGGCTCAATGCGAGTCGTGAAACCAAAATCTTCGAAACGTTTTTGAAGATAGTTGACAACGTTATCGATGCCCACTTTGGTATAGGAGCCTGAATCGATGTTAACAATTGTTTTGAGATCTTCAAGGTAGCGGTCAAAGATCTTTTCAGCCTGGTCGATACGAAAGTGCTTGCTCAAATGTGTCCCCCAGTCTTTAGCTGTTCAATTTCCTGTTCGCTGTAGCCAGCCTCGTGCAGCAGCTCTATGGTATCGGCCCCCAGTGTGGGGATGGGATAGCGCTGCTTTTTCACTTCGTTAGAGATACGTGGGAAGGTCTGGAGCGTCTCGATAGTCTCATGCGAGCCTGTTCCAACCTTACTCTTTACACGTATATCACGTGCGCGGGCATGCGGATCGTTGAGGGCTTCATCGATACTATAGACGGGACCGATACAGGCATCAATCTCACTAAGAGCGGCAATCCACTCATCGCGGGTGTGGGTTTTAAAGATGCCTCTGAGCATTTCTAAGGCCTGAGCCCGTTCTTCGGGACCAACTGGCATATGGAAAGGTAGCAGTTCCAGATGCCCGATATGTGTACAGAACGTATGCCAGAACTTGTATTCCAGCGCGGCCAGGGTCACATGTTTGCCATCCTGCGTCTCGTAAATATTATAGCAAGGGAGCGAGCCATCGAGCGCGGAGTGGCCGGGGATAGGAGCGTGGCCGGTATTCAAATAAGCGGCTATGGCCAGGGGCAGAAGAGACATGGCACCCTCAGTCATCGAGACATCGATCATCCGACCTTCACCGCTCTGAGCGCGTCCAACCAGTGCGCCCAGGATGCCGATAACCGCCATATAACCGCCGCCAGCGAGGTCGCCCAACTGGGTGGGAGGCATGACCGGCTGTCCCGCTTCATCGCGGTTGTAGTGGAGCAGGCCAGCGTAGCCCTGATAATTGAGATCGTGTCCGGCTCGCTGACTGTAAGGACCATCCTGTCCATAGCCTGAGATTGCACAATAGATCAAACCTGGCTTCAGAACTTTTAGATCGTCGTAACCAAGCCCCAGACGTTGCATGACACCGGGACGGAAACTTTCCAGCAAAACATCCGAATTTTGAAGTAAGCGGTGAAATATTTCACGGCCTTTATCCGTCTTTAGATTCAAGGCGATGCTACGTTTATTGTGGTTAATCGCCGTGAAGGAAATACCCATTTCGCCGGGGCCAAGGGGAGGCATGTGACGACTGTAATCGCCTTTCCCTGGCTCTTCGATCTTGATGACTTCTGCTCCCATATCTGCGAGCATCTGGGAGGCATAGGCTCCCGGAAGTAGCCGGGAGAGATCGAGGATTCTAATTCCTTTGAGGGGCTGACTCATACACATCTCCTTTAAAGCGGTGGGAAGGCCCAAAACATCGGTAGCTTGGTAGCTTGCTTCGTATTTCTTGTGTGTAGGGTAGCAGGGGAAAGCGGCAATTGTCAACGTTTATTCTCAGCTTATTGTCTCTGGAAAGGGGATTGTTTGCTTGCTGGAATAGATATAAAATATATTTGATGTATGTAGAGATTTTGGTATAAAAGTGACAATTTTTATATGAAAGGAAATAAAGATGCCAGTTGAGATCAGAACTGCAACAATTGAGGATATAGATGGAGTGCGGGAAGTGCAACATCGCACCTGGCTCGCCACGTATCCAAACGCCGAGTTGGGAATTACGGAAGAGGACATTGAAAGCCGCTTCCGCGAAAGCCCTGAACAAGCAAGCAGGTATCGTCGGATGCTGCAACGGTGGATCAGTGATGATCCGCTGGCATATTTCTGGGTTGCCACGGATGGGGGGCGCGTCGTTGGCTTTTGCCGGGCGATGAAAGATGGTGGACAAAACAAGATACAGGCTATCTATGTGTTACCTGAGTATCAAAGGCAACAGATTGGCAAGCGACTGTTGGAAAGGGCTTTTGTGTGGTTGGGAACTCAGCAGGATATCTTCTTAGACGTTGCCTCGTACAACGAGCAGGCGATTAGTTTTTACCGAAGCTTTGGCTTTGTTCCGAGTGGCGATAAGGGTCATTCAGGGGCTGCGGCGTTGCCATCGGGAGCGATGATTCCTGAGATCGAGTTGGTCAGAAGAGGAAAGGAGAGCGGAAATGGAGAGATACCTGAGAGTTAAACGAGTACGATTTTTGGTAGGCGGAGTATCAAGAAATTAGTGGTATAATAAGCAACTGGTGATAGACTGGGATGAAGACAATGTGGTTCACATCCTGAAGCATGTCCCGGCCCGACATAGGTTCCGCGCGGAGTGGGTCTCCGAGTGGTATGTGGAGGTGTTCACTATAATCGACGGTGTGGACATATCTAGAAAGGCAAATTTTAAAATTTATGCCAATTGCAATCATAGTTCATGGTGGTGCGGGGTCCATTTTGACAGAGCGTAAGGAAATTGCGGAGGCGGGGTGTCGGGAGGCCGCGCAGATCGGCTGGCGTATTTTAGAGGCCGGTGGCTCGGCGCTGGATGCAGTTGAAGCTGCTGTACGATCCCTTGAGGATAATCCAGAGTACAATGCTGGAACGGGTGCTTGCTTGACGGTTGATGGCCGAATTGAACTGGATGCTGGGATAATGGACGGGAGCCACTTGCAGGTCGGGGCGATCGCAAGTGTTGAATGTATCAAAAATCCCATTTCGGTCGCGCGTGAAGTTATGGATAGCCCACACGTCTTGTTAGTGGGCGCGGGGGCGCAGCAGTTTGCGCAGGAGCAGGGAATTGAGCAATGCAGTGCTGATGAGCTTATGACCGAGCATCAGTATCGCAAATGGGAAGATCTGCGAGTGCAAGAAGGACCAACCTTTCATCGCCGCGAGGTGGGGAGCGTAAAAGAGCGGGTTGAGGAAGAGAAGCATGGAACGGTTGGAGCGGTTGCCCTTGATAAGCTGGGGAAGCTGGCTGCTGCAACCTCGACCGGCGGAATTCCTAATAAGTATCCTGGCCGGGTTGGTGATTCGCCGCTGGTCGGTTGCGGATTTTACGCGGACGAGACTGCCGCGATCTCCTGCACCGGTCACGGTGAAGACTTCACTCGTCTCTTGCTGGCGAAGCGAGCGGCCGACTTTGTCGCGGCCGGAGATACAGCCCAGGAAGCTGCTGACCGAGCTATCACCGTCCTCGGGACCAGGGCCCTCGGAACAGGCGGATTGATTATCGTCGATGACAGTGGGCATATCGGGTTTGCGCACAATAGCGAACATATGGCCTACGGCTACATGAGCGAGGAGATAAGCACAAAAGAGCCCGTGGCTGGGATTTAGCGAAGCTCTCTCCGTGTCATGCCAGAAAGAGAGAAAAGCATGGGAATTAAGGTATGAAAACCTTTATCCATGCCTTTCTCTCTTTTTGCTTTGTTGTAGGAGCTTAATGCAGGAAGAGATGAATCAGGAAGAACCCGATCCCGAAGAAGAGCGCGAAAATAACAAGCCCGATGAGCAAGAGGGCCACCCCGCTCAAGTGACGTGATTCGCCTTCCGATGCAAAAGATTGCATCTGACCATTGGGGAACTGATATTGTGAGTCAGCAGACGTTTCGGGCGCGTTAGGACCGCCATTAGGATAGTTTGAGTAGTTGGAGAAGGATGATCTGGCACCCCCCTGGGGAAGCGTTGAAACCAGCTTGGCAGCGGGTGCTGGCGAGAATTGGTTTTGGGCCTTGACCAGCTTCTCGGGCTGGGGTGAAGCTTGGGCACCCATCGGAGGAGTCTCAGGCTCAAGCGCCTCTACTAAAGGCTTCAGCTCATTGAAAAGAGCTTCGGGTGTATCGATGAATTGAGGATGTTGGCTGATCAGGGTACGTGCAACCAGCTCGCAGAGTTCGGCGGGATAGCCACGCTGGAAGCGCAAGCGACCATCGGCGGGTGGCTCAACCGTCATCATGTTAGTGCGTGTGCCTAGCAATTGATACATCAAGAGTCCCATCGCACGGGTATCGTTGGCCTGACGCCCAGGGGTTTGTTGGCCCCAGGGTAAGTCTGCGTCAGCAAGCACCTCACTGGCGTTTCCGATGGTGCTCCAGTTTTGGAAATAAAACTGATCGCTAGGGAGCGCAAAATTATTGAGTCGAACCAGTCCCGAGCGATCGCGAATGACAGAGTTGGGTGTGAGATCACCATGACAGACCCGGCGGGAAGGGCTACCAGCATAAATGAGTGCCTGGCAGATCTGATAGCCGAAATCGGCCACCTCAAAAGGCGAAAGCATAGTTTGCTGTAAAGCCGCGAGTTCATCACCTTCAACAAATTCTTGCACGGCATAAAGCGCATCTTGCTCAACGATAAGATCGTAGAGGCCAATAATATTGGGGTGCGAGAATTGTGAAGTTAACCTGACAGAGAGTTTGTATGTTGCGATCTGGGTCGATGGTACAACCTTCACGGCGACACGCCTTTGAAGGACCTGATCAACCCCCTGATAAACAGCACAGACCTGTCCCTGCTTTATCAGGCGTTGCAGCGAGTAACGTCTGTTAATCAACCGGCCTGTTTCCACGATCATGCCTCATTAGATCCTAAATATCTTGTAGGGCCAAAGTAACGGCCCCGAGGATATTGGCTTCCCTGCCGAGCGTTCCCCGGACGATACGCACGGCTTCACTAGCCGCTGGAAGACAAAGATCCATGATCTTTGCCCGGAGCGGCTCTATCAATAAATCATCTGCTTGTGCCACCTGGCCGCCCAGGATAATCAAACCCGGGTTAATCAGTTGGACAATATTTGCGAGGGCGATGCCCAGGTAGGTATTGACTTCATTCACGATATGTTGTGCTATCTGATCGCCAGAGGCAGCAAGTCGGAAGACCTGCTCGGCCGTGATGCGTTCAGCGCGGCCTCCTGTCAGCCTGCTGATGGCGGCTACTGTTTCAGGATATTCTACGGAGAGGCCGATCATGGTGCGTGAGATAGCTTGCGCAGATGCGATCGCTTCCAGATGGCCGAATTTGCCACAAGAGCACTTTGGTCCACTCTCTTTGACTAAGAGATGGCCCAACTCTCCGGCTGTAAAAGAACTGCCGTGATAAATATGGTTATTTACAATCAGACCGCCCCCGATCCCACGTCCGAGGCCGACATAGAGCACGATACGCTCGCCAACTCCGGCCCCTTTCTGGGTTTCGGCTAAGGCTGCTGCATTGGCATTATTATCGATAATACAAGGGACCTCAAGCTGCTCTTCCAGATAATCTTGTAAGGGAAAATTATCCCAGCCATGCGCGTGGTGCAGGGTACGTATGATGCCATTTGAGGCATCGACCAGGCCACCAACAGCGACTCCGACACGCAAAATACGTCCATCCTGGAGCTTGTCTGGCATACTGATTTCAGTGAGCATCTCTTTCAGCGTTTCCAGCACCGATTGGGTATCGAGAATGTCTTCCGATGGGCGGCGGATACGGTGAAGAATGTTGCCATTTAAGTCTGCCAGGGCGACAGATTGGCGCGAACCCCCTCCACTGATTGTGATGCCTACCACATACCCCTGTGTCGCCAGCAACTTCCCTGTAATGGTTTTCTGGGCACCAATAAAGGGCTTCCTCATAAAGTCCCCGTCGGATGCTCCTGATGTCTGTTGCATTGACACGATACTCGTCTCCCTTTTGCTGCGATGGGTTTTTGGCTGGTTTCCATTTTCATCGATACGTAATGAAATACGATTGACTCTCAGCTCTGGTATCGGCAAGACCGGAAGTGTGCTTCGTAAAGATAGCGGCTTCAGTATATCATATCGCATCGAATACGCAAAGTAGAATAGGTTTCCTATCTCATTGGCATGGGTAGAAATGCAGAGAAATTTGCATTGCTCGATGGCTATTGCTACAATATTGTATATATTGATAGATGTCAGGAATGCCAGGGGGAGTAGAGTATAATGTTGACCTCAACTGAGCAGGCGCGAGTATTTATCGGGCCGGGTCTTAGTCCTTTTAAACGAATAATGACAATGGTCGGAGTACTGGGCGTAACGTTGTTGGTACTATGGATCGCCATTCACCAGGGATTTTCGGCGGTAGGTAGTACTATTGCAGCCCTGATTTTTATTACAGGATTTATTCTGTACCTCCGAATTGTTGCTCCCGTTCCCTTTATGATTAGCCTGTCTGAGGAGGGTGTTTCCAAGAAGAGCCGCAATGGCGAACTCATCGAGCTGGGCTGGAACGAGATCACTAAGATTAAAGAAGAGTTTTTCCGTAACGGCAAGCGGATCAGCGTAGCGGTCTATCGCAAGCCTGGGGCGACACAACAGAAGGCCCGCGCCTGGGTTGTTTATCGTGACGATGTGAAGGATATCGATGGTCTGGCGGAAGCTATTCGTGAGATGAAACCTGAAACCTGTGAATGGACCAGCGAAACGGTTCACGATTAAGGCAGGAAGAGACCTGTTCCGGTTGAATGTTGCAGTGTTATGCTGAATGTTACAGCATTGTGAGATATGCCTGCTTTTATAGATACGCTCTGGCTTCAACAGCTTTAAAGCTGGCAAAGATATGACTTCCCTCGGTCAGGTGCATTCGTGCGGCCGAGGCAGCGGTAATTTCGGCTGTGATGGGGAGTGTGCCACTCCCCCCGGTGCCGGAAAGGGCATTTGTTTGGATGATACTTACACGTACATGGCCGCTTTCATTTTGCGTCTGATCGGTGTTCCCCAGGTAGAGTAGCTGAATAATTTTCCCCTCAATAAGATTACGAGCAGAGCCTTCTGGACGATCCTGGTGCAAAGTGATGTTGCGAGGATGAACAACTATATACGCATCTTTTCCAATTATAGTTATCTCTGGCTGCTCGGATAAACCTTCCAGTGTTGCAGAGATTTCAAGTTTGCCCGCTTGCTGGTGGAGTTGAATGGTGCAGATCTGGTCCGATGTGCAGTCTAAAATAGTGCCCTGAAAAAAGTTCATGCCAATCAGTTCAGCGACATAGGATGAACGGGGATATTGGACCAGGTCCGCCTGAGCACCTGCTTGCAGGATCTTGCCTCGGTCGAGTACCAGGATCTGATCGCCGAAGAGCAGGGCTTCGAGATACTGGTGCGTCACCATAATTGTCGTAATTCCAACTTCGTGTAAGATCTGACGTAGCTCCTGACGAACGCTTCTGCGCGTCTGGACATCGAGGGCAGACAGTGGCTCATCCAGGAGCAAAAGCTGCGGCTTCAGGGCCAGCGAACGCGCAATTGCAACCCGCTGCTGTTGGCCACCGGATAATTGGGCAGGTTTGCGTCGTTCATATCCTGAGAGCTGGACCAGTTCCAACACCTCTTCCACGCGTTGGCGAATAAGCGTTCGCGATAAATGTTGGGCATGCAGGCCAAACGAAATGTTCTCCCAAACGTTTAAATGAGGGAAGAGTGCATAATCCTGGAAAACGTACCCGAAAGGGCGTTCCTGCGGAGGGATGTTAATGTGCCGCTCACTATCGAAATATACGTGCCCATCGTAGATGATCTGACCTTGCTGAGGATGGAGCAGACCAGCCAGTAAACGTAGCACCGTGCTTTTACCGGCACCACTTTCACCCAGCAGGAGGGTAGTTTTTCCCTGATCTGCTGTGAAATCTAAGGCGAGGTGAAACGCTTGAAGATGC
>DASSXK010000723.1:0-4173 GCA_035703945.1 Ktedonobacteraceae bacterium
CATCAACGCTCAGGAAATGGGCTACAGTGACTGTCCCCACGCTTGTGATGGATGGCACGGTGTTCCTGGGCAATGAAGCAAACCATACGTTTATGCGAACTGGTGCGCAAGAGATCACAAAGATCCTCCCCAATGCCCGGCATCGCACCCTGGAGGGTCAGGATCATGGCGCAGCTGACGATGTGCTTGTTCCCGTGCTAAAAGAATTCTTCATCGACTGAGCTGACTTTTTGGCAGGAGCACATCATCTGATGACAGGCAATGTGCTCCTATCAAACAAGTGAAATTTCACCTCACAACACTTCTATCAAGCAAGAATAAAGATGCCATAATCCATGTTTACGCTCCTGAATAATCCAAAAACCAGTTCCTATCTTCTCCTATTCAATCACCTCTTTGCGTCTCTCTATAATGTATTACGCATGAACTACACTGGTATCTCTCGGCTATAAGCCAGCAGGCATGGCTTTGTTAGCCGCCAGATTGCATATTCATACCCGGGCTTGTATCATGAAACTGTCATTTTTAGAGCGTAAAATCGCCAATGTTATGTAAACCATATCGAGGAAACAATGGACACTAAATTCTATCTGACATTGATCCCAATGTTTGAGGAGCTGCAAGGGGAGCGAGTTCTTATTCGTCCTTATCGAGAAGCTGACGCCCAGGCCCTCTTCGATGCTATCACCGAGTCACGCGAGCATATTCGCCCCTGGCTTGCCTTGGTAGATAAGAATCATCAAACCGTCGAGGATTCCCTGGATTGGATCATCCGTGCACGAGCACAATACCTCTTACGCGAGGTATTTCACCTCAGTATCTGGGATAAGTCTACTGGACGCTTCTTAGGTGCTATCGGCCTGCATCCACTCAATTGGGAAATTGGCTACTTCTCAATCGGCTACTGGCTGTCTGCCTCCGCCACAGGCCAGGGCTATACGACAGAAGCCGTCAAACTGCTCAGGGATTTCGCCTTCTCGTCGCTCAAGGCCCAACGTGTGGAAATCCGCTGCGACGAGCGCAATGAGCGCAGTGCGGCCGTCCCTCGCCGCCTGGGATTTGTGCAAGAGGCTCGCCTGCGCAATAATATGGCTGCGCCCGATGGGAAACTTCGCAATACGCTCGTTTTCTCACAGATTCCTGAGGATCTTTTATCACAAAACTGAAAATATTCGAACTTTTAAATATCCAGGTAAAAGATGACTAAAACCCACTTTAACCTACCAGCCTGAAAATCAAAGGAAACAACCTTGCGTATAAATGTCTTTTTTACCCCGGCCGAAATTCTCCAGTCACCGGAGCAAACGACCAACGATGTCTATATTGTGATAGATGTCATCCGTGCCACCACCACAATAAACGTAATGTTGGATCGCGGTGCGACAAAGATCTTCGCCGCCCAGGACCCTGAGCAAGCCCGTACTGCTAAAGAACTATTTCCAGACCGCCTGCTCTGCGGAGAGCGCAACGCCTTGCCGATGCCAGGCTTTGACTATGGCAATTCGCCTTCCCAGTTCTTCAAAATGAACCTGAGCGGGCGCGAGATGATCCTTTCTACCTCCAATGGCACACGAGCGCTACACGCCTGCCCGGAAGGAGCCACGCGTCTTGCAGGCTCTTTTTATAATGCTCACGCCGTCACAAGTCTCGCCTATCAGCTTGCCAGTGAACGTGGCAGCAATATTGCCATCGTCTGCTCTGGCAAATCAGGCTACTTCGCATTGGATGATACAGCCTGCGCCGGACACTTGCTCTTTGAACTGCTTCATCAGGATCGCGAGTTGGAGCTGGCCGAAAGCGCCATGGCAGCAATCATGCTCTATAAACAAAATCCCCCCGCCGAAACGGTTGAGCAATGGGAAGCATCATCCGAGGTGATTGAGGTCGGACTGGCTGAAGATCTCAAATATTGCATCAGTATGAGCGTCAGCAACATCGTACCGATTGTTACCAGCGAAGAGACCCAAACCGGTCTCCTGATACTGGAAGCCTATCAAAACGATCACGCAGTCCGTTAGCCCGAACGTTCACAAACCTTGCCAATCCAGATAAGAAGCCGGGCCTTCACATGTTATAGAGTGTGAAGATCCGGCTTCTTATTTATCATGTCGCGCCATCGAGTCGTCTTTAGTCGACGGTCACAACAAGTTTGCCAAAGTTACGATTCTCGCCCATCGCTTTGTGCGCTTCCGCAATCTCGTGCAGCGGGTAGGCCTGCTCAATGATTGGCTGGATCGTTCCCTTCGCCAGCAACGGCACCACGCTCGTCGCAAAGAGCCGCGTTGCGGTGAGTTTCTCTTCCAGCGTTCGGCTTCGCAGGGTGAAACCATGAATTTTCAAACGTTTGCTCATCACTACTCTGAGATCTACATTTGCGTCCGCGCCACCCATTGTTGCCAGGAAGACCAGGCGTCCCCAGGGAGCCAGCGCCTGAAGGTTTTGCTCCATATAGGCCGCGCCAACAAAATCCAGCACAATATGCACGCCTGCTCCACCTGTTACGCTCTTGATCTCATCTGCGAAGTTCTTAGCGCTCAGGCCTACATCCAATCCCAGCGGCTTGGCCTGTTCCAATTTGGCAGGTGTGCGAGAGGTTCCAAACGTTGTCGCACCAACCGCGTGCGCAAGCTGAATAGCAGCCGTTCCAACGCCGCTCCCGGCCGCGTGAATCAGGAGGCGCTCGCCCATTTGCAGGCCACCCTGCGTAAATAAAGCATCGTGGGCCGTAACAAAGACCTCGGGAACCGCCGCCGCCTGCACAAAGTTCAGATTCTCAGGAATCTCAACAAGCAAGCCTTCATGAGACAGAATATACTCGGCCTGCGCACCCCCACCAGCCAGACCCATTACACGTTGGCCAGGCTTCCAGAGGGACACCAGCGGACCCACTTCCTCAACGATTCCCGAAAATTCCATCCCAGGAATATCGGCTGGTGATCCTGGAGGGGCCGGATAAAATCCCAGCCGTTGCGCCAGGTCCGCCCGATTTATTCCGGCTGCTCGCACCCGTACCAGCACATAATCTCCAACCGGCTGCGGCCTCTCAACATCTTGAATCTGAAGAACTTCCGGGCCACCGGGCTTTGTAATTATCACAGCTTTCATCTATTTTCCCCCTCTGTGTTGAACCATATCTACCAGTAATCGGCATCTCAGACCTTAGCTTATGATATAATCTGCACATTGACAAACCCGGAGAAGTAGAGGACCCAGAAAACATGTTCACCCTCAACGACATCCTGATTGGTTGCGAAGGAAATTTTCGCCTGCACGGTAACACTCACCCCAACCCCGATCAGGTATTTCCCTCTGCCCAACATGATAGCCGCCAGGTAGGTCCCGGCGACCTGTTTATCGCCATCACAGGCGAAAAAGTAGATGGACACACCTTTATCCCGACCGTAGCCCAGGCCAGGGCAGGCGCAGCGCTTTGCACTAATCCGGCCGACAATGTCCCGCCCGATTTTCTCCAAATTGTGGTGCCAGATGTCGTTAAAGCCCTGCATGCGATTGCTCGCACCCGCGCCAACCGCCAGGAAAATACTATATTTATCGGCATCACTGGCAGCAACGGAAAAACAAGCACAAAAGAGGCGGTCGCAGCGGTTCTGGAGCAGCACGCTCCAACCCTCAAGACCTACGCCTCGTATAATAATGAAATCGGCTTCCCTTTAACTCTTTTGCGGCTCGAACCCCAACATCGCTACGCCGTCCTGGAAATGGGCGCACAGTGGGTTGGCGAGCTGGCCTGGCTATGCCAGACCATCAAGAGTCCCGACTGGTCGATTATTACCAATATCGGTGTCTCACACCTGGAACACTTTGGCTCGGTCGAGGGTATCTTCAAGGCCAAAAGCGAGCTGGTCCAGGCCCTTAGGCCTGATGGGCTGGCGATTCTCAACTACGATGATCCCAAAGTGCGCCTGATGAAAGAGAAGACCCAGGCCCCAACGCTCTACTATGGTCAGGGCGAGGGAGCGGACGTTCGCGCCATCGATCTCACAGGCGACGCCTTGCGAGGCTTCCACTTTACGCTGACCTATCGCAACCAGCAACAACCGCTTCAGCTTCACCTGCCCGGCAAACATAATATCAATATTGCACTTTCCGCCGCCGCCGTTGGCCTTGCCGCTGGCATGGAGTTGAGCACAATCGTTCGCGTGCTGGAAGGAC
>DASSXK010000750.1:0-5261 GCA_035703945.1 Ktedonobacteraceae bacterium
TGTATCCAGGTAGACGCGGGCATCATCGCTACTATCGGGATGGATAACCCCGACTCCCAGGCGTACACGCCCATCGCCATGCGGGAAAACCCAGGCATAGCCGTTGGGGGCATACTTGCTTCCCATAATCAGGTAGAGCTCGTCCTGAGGATAATTGGGAGCATAGAGGTCGTATTCGGCTCCAAAACCATAGCGATGGAAAGCTTTGCCCATCTCGGTTCGCACGCCAATATGCCGAGCGACCCCGCTGGCATCAATCGTGACAGGGGCCGTGAGGCTTTTGCGCTGATTGACATGGTTTTTATACGTCACGCCCTGGACGCGCCCATTTTCGGTCAACACCTGATCGACGGTATGATTCACTTTGATTGTTGCGCCTGCTGCGACTGCGCGTGAGGCCAGAAGCTGATAGAGGCCGCGAATATCGACAACACAGCAGACTGCTTTGTCATAGCGTAGCACAACTTCGCGCTGGGGAGACACAAATACAACCTTATTGATCGGATGATAGAGATGTTCGGGAATGGAAAGGGCCTTCATATCACTGACCCAACTCCCACCGCTGGTGTGAATTGGATAGCCGATCTCTTTTTGACGCTCCAGCACAAGGGTCCGTACACCCTGCTTCGCGGCCGCTTCAGCCGCAGCAAGCCCTGCCGGTCCACCACCTACAATTAACACATCACAATCGTCTGCCATGAGAAAGAATCCTTTTTCGATATTCAAAAGAAGTGAGAGCTTCGATACTCAAGTGAAGTGAGAGCAAGTTGGTATTGATAGTTTACGCTCACGTTTGCTCTGTTTTCGCATTAGTATAGTCTACTACCGATAGATTGTCCACCGATACAGGCCAAACGTTCCGGGTCCATTCCCGGTCTTAATTCACCGAGATGCCGCGTAACTGTGTCAGACAATCGTCATAGACCGCCAGTTGTTTTCGCTGCTCTATGCGCTCCTCAACCGAGGCGGTGCGCTGAATCTCCGCTAGCTTCTCGCGGTGCCATTTGCGCACTGTGGATTTGATCTGAGCAATATCATCGCTCTGGTTGAGCAGCGTTAAAACGTCTCCTAGCGTTGCGTAATAGCTCTCCCCTTCCTGGCCCCCACGATCCCGTTTCTCGACAAAATAATCAATCAGTTCTTGCTTTGTAGAAATTGTAGGCATAGTATTTGCGAACCTCCTGTACAGTATAAGTGACTTGAAAGGTGCGCTTTCCCAAAGGCAGCACACCTTTCTGCCTATTGTACCTCGTTTAGCTCGGCTGTGCCTGAAGCAATGGGATGCTGGTCTTTTTGTGCAAAGGCTGCATCGTACTAAGAACTTCGGCCTCTTCCTTGCTCGCGGGCTGATAGCCATCGGGGACTTCGTGAATCTCCCAGACCGCCCCACGATAGTCAATATATTGCCACTTTAATTTGCGACTGAAGTTAAAATCTGCCGGAGTCGCAGTTTGCAAGAAGTCGTAGACTTCGCCAGGCAGATTATCTTTGATGCTGCGCTTGCCAGTCTGAACATCGTGGATATAACGATCAATCACGCCCTCGGTGTCATCTTCGCGAAAAACGACCTGGTGCATATTCGCCAGATTCCTTTCAGCCGCCTCGCGATGGGCAGGAATATCTAGATCCATCGCGATCTGATTGCGTAAAGCCTCAAAGAAGCTAAACTGGACAAGACCACTGCACATAAAGCGCATCAACGATGGTGATTTCGAGGTCGACTCATCCATGTGCTTGAAAAAGTTGGCGAGTCCCGCAACTCCCTCAACCAGACCTGGAATAGCTTTGGCATTCTGCGACAGGAAACGCTCCGAATAGCGAGCCGCCATTTCATAGACGGCACTGTGATTATACAGGTCGTTGATATGGTCAAGCGCCATGCCCCGCACATGGCGCAGATAGCCGATGCCATGCTGATCTTCGGGATCAAAACGATTATGTCTGTTCAGTTCATAGGGCGTCTCTGTATACCAGTCCATCGGCAGCCGCTTGACCCCAATCGTCATTAGATGAAAAGGGAGCACCTCTTGACGCCAGCTAGCCATACGCACACCTTTTGTTGTTGCCTCAACGAGGAATGTATTATCGAAGCCGCGCCTCCTATCGGCAGGGACATAAATTAATCCACTATGGCTCCAATGGCTGTTGGTTGCTTCACGAATCAGGCGTGGGAAGAGCTTGAGCTTTTTCATATTCACACGCAAGATGACATCCGCAGCTTTCAGCAAAGGAACATTGCTCTCCTGATCCAGAAAATATGTTAATGCATTGTCAGAAACCTGGTTGCCCGCAAAATTCATCTCTATTCCTCTCAAAGTAGAATGGCCTTTTTCTTATCATCATGAGGCCATACTTTTTGGCGAAAATTTCCGGGAGCCAGCGCGATAAATCGGCCTGCAAAGCCAGCTTAGTAAATCGAAATAAATTGACTTTTTGCTCTTTACATGGTATAATTAGAACAGAAATTCGGCAATGTAGCATTCATGATTTTTCTGTCAATTTTCTCGCGCCAGGCTCATCGATTCGGCTTTTTCAGGTAGTTGAACCCCTATTATAAGCTCTATAGTAAACACGTTCAATCAGAAAAAAAGTAGATAAGTCAGGCGAAAGGAGCGCGGGTTTATGAGTATTATGCAGTTGACCCAGACCATCCAGATTGTCCCGCCTTCACAGCGTTCTCTCAAAAAAAATTATACAAAAAATGTACGACCGTCTCAGCCAACCCTGCCCGGCCTGGAAGAGGTGAAGCCGGATGTTGAAGCGGCCCAGCAGGCCGTGACCAATCAGCAGATCGCTGATGTATTGAACAATATCGCCAATTTGTTGGACTCGCAACGCGGAAATCCCTATCGGATTCAGGCCTACCGAAACGCGGCCCAGGGCGTCCTGGAGCTTGAGGAGCCGGCCGCTACGTTTATCGCACGTCATGAGCACCTGCCTGTCCCCGGCCTGGGACGCAGGCTGCATACCAGAATCAAAGAACTGGTCGAGACAGGCACGATGACCTTCTATAACGACCTGTTTATGCAATCTCTTCCACCGGCCGCTCGCTCACTGATGGCAGTGGAGTTTGTGGGTCCCCATACGGCGGCCCGTCTCTATGAAGATCTGAATATTGATTCACCTGAAAAGCTCTGGCGAGCCGCCCGGCAGCAGCGCATCCAGCAACTACCCGGCTTTGGAGTTCGCAGCGAGGCTCGACTGAAAGATGCCGCTGCCCGTCTGCTTCAGCAGGAAAAGCAGCCTCCCCTGCATGGAGCAGCCTGACCAGGGAATACCCTGTAGAAATAGATTGAAACTACGTCAGTAGAGGCTTCACTCATTTTGTGCTTGCTGAGTGAAGCCTCTTTTTTTGTATGACACACGATTAAAAGACACCTCACAACGGCGCTCTCGCGCCTACTGCACGCTCCCAAGCAGCCAGCATTGGAACGCTTCACCGTTGATCGTTTCGGGCAACACTGCTCCTGGCTTCTTAAGCGCGTTCAGTCAGTGAAGTGCAGGGATTACTCGTATCGCAGAATCTCACGAATCCGCAAGCGAGAGGCGCTCATGGCTGGCCCTACATTTGCGATAAAAGCCACGCTAAGCGCGAAGGCCAATGTCAGCACAAGGCTCAGTGGCGTCAGAAAAAACTCAAACTTCAAGAAAAGCTGCCCAAGTAGACCTAAGAGCAGCGCCGCCCCTGGAATTCCCAACACGACCCCTCCAAACCAGGCCAGTAAAACCAGGGCTAGGCCCTCGATCCAGAAAACGCCTGCGACACGCCTACCGGTTGCTCCCATTGAACGCAGAATCCCAATCTCCAGCCGCCGTTCAATCACCGACGTCGACAAGGTATTGAACAGCCCCAACAACGCCACCAACCCAACGATAATCGCCACGGCATCGAAGATGATCCCAGTGATCTGCCCCGGCCCCTGCTGAGCCTGCTCTGCCTGCGCTCGCGTGATAAGCGTCCCATAATTGCCCGTCGTATTCATCAAGCTATTAAGACGGCCAGCCAGTTGATCGACCGCCGCTGGAGAGCGATCACGCGCCCCAATAAGCAGGGTATGAATGCCTCGGTTGCCGCTGATAGCCACCAGTTCATCAAACGGTACATACGCCGAACCCAGCGACTGATCTAGCGAAACATCGGTTATATTGAGGTCGTGCACAATCCCAATCACCTGCCAACGGGCCGTAGCTTGCGAGGTCACAGGTAGAATGCTTCCTACATGCAGATGAAGTTGCTGCGCAACCCGATCATTGAGCACGATAACATTCTGCTCGTTCCCCTGAAACCAGCGCCCGGCAACCAGGTGATAATGATACAAAGTTGTATTCGGCTCAACTCCCCAGATCGGCAGATGCTGCCCATAGACCGAGACATCTCCCTGGGTATGCAGACGTTCAACCGCCGCCACATTCGGCAGGGCCAAAATCTGGGATCGAAACTGAGAATAGTTCTGCAAGCTCAAAAATTGAAGGTCCATAGTTACATCTGTCGAAAAGGCGGCATTGACAGCAGCAACTGTTGAGCTGACCGAAGTATTGCTAATCTGGATCGCCGTAAAGGTCGCGGCAGAGAAGGTCAGCGCCAGCAAGGTCAAACCCACACGCAACGGCTTACGGAAGAGTCCCCTCAGACCCAACCAGGCCGTTTGCGAGACCCAGGTCAGGCGTCTGCCAAAAGCGGTAGGCCTCCCATTTCGTTCCCCTCGGACAACTCCATAGGCTGAAATCGCCTCATGGACCGTAATTTTCGTGCCGTTCCAGAGCGGCAACAACGCCGCCAGAAGAGGCACCAGCAGTCCCACAACCAGACTCAGCCCGATCACCCTATAAGGCAATTGGAACGGTCCCAGATCCAGTTCAACCAGCGTCGCCAGAAGAGAGGAGAGATAGACTGAACCAGGCAGGCCGAGTCCAATTCCCAGCGTTGTTCCAATCAGGCTATATATCCCGATTGAAAGCAGATAGCCACGCGTAATGCGCCAACGCGTCCCGCCAAGCGCCTTCATGGTTCCAATAATACCGGTCTGTTCTGAAACCAGCGTTGTAATTGTATTCAGAATCAGGACACAACTGAGCAGTAAAGTCAGAACCGAAAGCGCCCGAATGATCCCCAGAACACCAGCAACCTCGGCTTCGATATAGGTGAAGTTTTGATCGTCTCCTGCAGTCACAGCGACGCGATCTGCGGTTAACAGACCATTCACCGCGTTGTACGTCTGGCCGACCTGATTCATATTTTTGACGCGGGCCTCAATCCCTGT
>DASSXK010000045.1:0-12622 GCA_035703945.1 Ktedonobacteraceae bacterium
TATGATTTCTCCTCCTTATATCTCTGTCACGCTGGACCTTTAAAAGGCGTGTCAGTTCCATTTCTTCATATATTTAAGTATACAGATCTGGTACTTCAAGGTAAGAGGCTTCATTCTGCCTCCATAACGTGCATAATACGTAAGGATCAGTATAACTGTTTTTTTCAATGAGGTCCAATTGAGATCTGACAATACTTTTAGTAGACGACACTTTTATTATACGTGGTTGGTTGTAAGGAGGAAATGAATGAACGTACTGATTACCGGTGCGACGGGTCTACTGGGAAGTCATTTAATTAAGGAATTGCAGGCACGCAACGAACATATTCGAGCCCTGGTGCTGCCGGTTGAAAATGCTGATTCATTGATTGATCGTGGCGTTGAAGTTGTGCGTGGCGATATTACTGATGCCAGCACTCTTGCGAATGCCGTAAATGATATTGAAATTGTTTTTCACCTGGCAGGGATGATGGGAGTCTGGCGGCCGCTGGAGGATTATCGTCTGGTGAATGTTACTGGATCTGAGAATCTCTATAAGGCATCGCAGCAAGCTGGTGTTCGCCGTTATGTACATACCAGTTCACACACTGTCTACGGTCTGGGTCATGGTCGTTTTATGATCGAGAAAGATCCCCTGCGGCCCGATCCCGATCCCTACAGTTTGACCAAGGCGGAGGGGGATCGCCTGATGCGTCGTCTGATGCTCACCAGTGAGGTTGAGACGGTGATCCTGCGTCCTGGCACCTTCTTTGGTCCTGGAGATCGTTTGCACTTTGGACGGATGGCTCAGAAGATGAAGGATGGCAAGGGCGTGATTGTGGGGCGTGGAGACAATGCTTTGCCCTTTTGCTATGTCACCGATGTTGTGGATGGTTTTATGCTGGCGGCCTATCATCCCCAGGCCGTCGGTAATGTCTATAATATTACCAATGATCGCCCCCTGACCCAGCAGGAGATGTTTGACCAGATTGCCGACGCCGTTGGTGGTCAGCGTCCGATGCGTCATCTTCCCTATCTGCCAATTTATTATGGCAGCATTGTGGCCGAACGCGTGGTTGCGCCGCTGACGAGAACCAGACCGATCGTGACGCAACTGGGAGCGCTGATGTTCGGCAGCGATAATCGTCATAGCGTGGACAAGGCACGTCGGGAGCTGGGCTTCGAGCCAAAGGTGAGCCTGAGCGAAGGAATTAAACTGGCCGCTGCCTGGTTCAACGCTGGCGGCATGGATGAGGTCTCTGTTACGCAGGCCAGCCAGCAAGCGCCATTGACGGGAACCAGGAAATAAAGGGGTCATTCTCTGATAGGTAGCGACGGACTGAGATAGCTGAGGATGGGATGGGATTGATACGTGATCATCCCGTCCTCAAGCTCGCGTTGATTAGCAGAGCTAACATCCTGGCATGGTACAATACTTTCTGAACAGTTGTCTCTCAGTGTATTTTAGGCATATGGGGGATAGCAACGAAGTCCGTGCCAGGATGAAAGAGCTTTAAGATGCTTTACTTTTTGCCGTTTCTTTCCCTCTCACTTACGTCGGTGGATAGTCCTTTTCTGGTCAAACTTGTGATTACCTTCCTCGTTGGGAGCTTCTGGATCACAGGGGCAACCATCCTTGCCGAACGATTTGGCTCAAAAGTCGGGGGCGTGATAGGTGGGATGCCTTCTTCTATCGTCATTGCCTTGTTCTTTATCGGCTGGACCCAAACGCCTATCGCTGCCTCACAAGCCACCGTTGTCGTACCCATTGTAATGGGCTTCAATGGGATTTTTATCATTATCTATTCCGCGCTTGTCCGGCGGAGTTTTCCGCTGGCGCTCCTTGGTGCGCTTGCGGTGTGGTTGGGCCTGGCGCTATCGCTGGTGCTGCTGCACTTCGACAATTTTGTTCTTTCGCTGATCAGTTTTCTTGTGCTGGTGCTTATTTCTTATCTTGTGATGGAATATGTTTTGCATGTCAAATCACTTGCAGGCCGCAGTAGATCATTTGCACTTTCAAATATCTTGATACGGGGATTGGTTAGCGGCGTGATTATTACGCTGGCGGTGGTGTTCGCCAAAGTGGGGGGACCACTGTTTGGGGGCGTATTTGCCTCATTTCCGGCGGTCTTCTTTTCGACGATGATCCTGACCTATTTCGCGCAAGGCGGTGTGTTCTCGATAAGCGTGATGAAGCCCTTACTGCTCAGTGGGACGATTAACGCCACCGTTTATGCGGCTGGCGTGCGCTATTTGTATCCTCTGTTTGGTATCATCGGGGGAACGCTAGGGGCTTTTCTTATTTCGATGGTCAGCATGTATCTTGTTTTCTTGTTGGTCAGAAGGATTTCTTAGAGAAGTTGTTATCAATCAAAATTGGCCTGATCCACAGCAAAGGCGTGGTCGGGCCTTAGTTTTTTTGTTCGTCGAACAGAATTGTTTGTGAGATTAGTCTGCCATCGTACTGACTTTTTTCCCGGCCCCCTTAAAGCCGAATTTGCGGATCGTGCTTTGGAGCCAGCCAGCGGTTGGGCCATCATCAATTTTTTTGCTGGTTTCGACGAGGAAGGTGGCAGTTTTAGGACGGGCATTCAGGCGATTAGCCTCGCGCAGGCTGGCGAGCTCCTCATAATGCTGGAATGCCCAGTATAAATTGACACGACACATCTGGCAATTTTTTGCATCATCCCCATTTGGGGTACCACATTGTGGACAGTCAGTCATGGTCTCCTCCTCAATTGCATTTTCAAAATTTCAAGCCCAAATTCTAAATCAAGCCCATTTTCATTGCTTCAGCGACCGCCTGAGCCCGGTCGGCCACCTGCAATTTGCGGTAAATATCCTGCATTTTGCGTTTGACTGTTACCTCGCTCCAGAATTGACGGGCGGCGATCTCTTTATTGCTACAGCCTTCGCCCGCGAGGCGGACCAGTTCAATTTCCAGTTCAGTCAGGCCGGAACGTAGTCGTTCCTGTTCGCGTGTCAGGCGGCCAAACTCATTTAAGACCTGGGTAACGGCATGAGGCTCGCCAATGACGCGTTCACCATTATTGACATCCCGGAGGGCCATCACGAGTTCCTGAATAGGCAAGGCTTTTTGCAAATAGCCATGCACACCCAGCTTCAAAGCGCGGAAGAGGCTATGTTCCTCAGTAAAGCCGGTCAGGATGACTACCCGTGATTTTGGGCTACAGCGGAACAACTGCTGGGCGACATCCAAGCCATTTGTCTCACCCAGGAAAAGGTCTAGCAGGATAATGTCAGGCGATAGATCCATTGCCAGATTAACTGCCTGTTGTGGATTTCCAGCCTGGCCGACGACGATAAATCCGTCCGTTTCTGAGAGTGCTGTGCTGACGCCCTTGCGCACAACTTCATGATCATCGACCACCAGTACCCGAATCGGAAATGGAGCCGGTTCATTTGATTGTATAGGAACCGTCTCATATTCCTGTTCCAGTAGCTCTTCGGGGTGGTCCGGTTGCGATGTAAAAAAAGCGGATGCCATCAGAATGTGCGGCCCATCTTCTTCCACTTTCGATGATCCGAGCGGAAAAACTTGAACCGTGTCCCCTTTCTGGTCGATTTCTGCTATGTCAGCAGATATGGAAATCTGCCGACACAGGTGGGTGTGCCTTCAATTTTTACTGAAAATCCCCCCTTACTTGTTCCTTCTGACAAGAAAATCGGGCGGTTTTGCAGTAAGAACGTCAGACATCTATGCAGGAAGTGTAACAACTCTACTGAAATGATGTTTTTCAATGGTACGATCATCCCAACCCACCTGCATTGCTCTACGCATTTCTTGCTATGAAGCCTCTTCTTTCCTAATCGGCAGAATCTCGTGTCCGGCAACGGTAGGCACGGTGGTGCCAGCCCCTTCAAGTAGATTCTCATTGGGCATAGCAACAGATGCGCTGTCCGCATTGATTACTGGCAGGGTGCGCAGATGGGCCGAACGGCCGCGACGAGTAGCGGACTCGTTAAGCGCAGCCGTTGCTATGCCCGCCACGCCCTTCGCTACATCTATGCCTACGCTGGTCAAGGTTGGCGTGTGACAGAGCATATTCGTATACGAAGCGTTTGCCAGGGGACAATGACATTCACCCGCCTTGATGCTCCTTCTCAGATCGTCAGCCTTGACGGTTCGCCAGGTTGCGCCGAAATCATAATTGAAATCGCGGAGATTCCCGACCGACTCCGCCCGAATACAGCAGGTCCAGACATCACCGTTTGGTGCGATCTGGGCAGAAGCTACCCCAGCCATGCAAGGGATGACCTGTCGCTGCTCCACCAGGGTCTTTTTCACAATATCGTAATAACGGTCGCGGAAAGCCTGCGTGATGCGTGAGACGCCGTTAAACTCGGCCTTGCGAATGCCTTCTTGTAGCCGCTCGATTACTGGCTGATATTTGTGAATAGGTGGGGTGATGCCCATGCCCACCGTATCAAGCTCGACCCGCTCTTCGGCAATCTCGCTGATGAAAGAGTCCGGCTTCAGTTCGTCGCGGACGAATTCATAAATGTTTTCGAATTCATCAACATTAAAGTTAGAAATTACCGTATGGACGCCCAGCGTAAAATTTTTGTAGCGCTCTTTCAGCGCCTTCAGGCCAGCGTAGGTGCGCATTGAACGTTCGAAATTGCCTTTTACCCCACGCACAATATCGTGTTTGTCGCCAATGCCGTCCAGGGACAGATTGACAATCACCTCGGAGGTTGGGGCAGCCTGTAGCACCTTCTCGATCCGAGCGGGAATAATCTTATCCTGAATCCCATTTGTTGGGATATTAATAATGCCGGGGCGGCAATGACGATAGGCCGCTCCAATCATCTCGGGGAGATCTTTGCGCAGGGTTGGCTCTCCGCCGCTGAACGTAAACCAGTATGCGGCCCGCCCGATTGATTCAAATGTTTTTTCATATTCCTCAATCGTGAAATCATCGTTGGGGCGCTGCCAGACATTGCAGGTCTTGCAACGCGAATTACAGCGATAACTCACGCTGATTGTCAGGTTCATTGGAAGCGCAAGTGGCTTGCCAAGCGCATAGGACGCCTGCATCTTCGCAATTTTTGGTAGGACTTCAAGCACGTTTCTTCCCATCCCTTCAACGACGACTAATTCTTGTTTTGTAGTCTATTCAATTGCACCTACCCTCACAAGGTGCGAAAGTATCACCAAAACAGTCCAAACGTATCTCACCCTTATTTGCGAAGAATGAATGATTCTGGCTTGTCTATCTCTTTTCTTGAAGAATTGAGTCAGATAGGGCCTTCTCAAGAGTGTAAAGGGTATAGTCACTTATTCCAGAATTTAAAACAAATGAAAACATCCTCTCATCGCAAAATAAATCAGGAGTACAACAAAAAGGGAGCAAGACATTTATGGCAGAGAACATGAATCCACTGGAATTTTTGAAGGGACTCTCGCTTTCCAGAGGGGCAATGCTTGGCGCAGCCGCGACGGTCCCCATGACAGCTTTTATGATAGCGGCCTATCGCTTTTTAGCAGAGGAGCAACGTGCGGCCCTGCCGGGCAAGCTGGTCGTGGACGACATGCTGGCGCAGGATCGAGAACACGCAAATGGGCAAAGCAATCTGAATGTGTCCCTCAATGATGGACAAAAGCTGAGTGCCGCCCTGACCTCACATTTTGCCTTTGGGGCCTCAATGGGATCGTTATATAGTGGTGTGGCCGGACGCTGGCCGCTCAATAAAATGCCTGGCGTCCTCAAGGGAGGCATGTTTGGAGCAGGTGTCTGGGGTGCTGGTTATCTGGGTTGGGTTCCAGGCATGAAGATCGCCCCTTCAGCAGGTGAGGATACAGTTCAGCACAATGCCTTGATGGTTGCCGCTCATATCGTGTGGGGAGCAACGCTCGGTATTCTGGATGAAAAATTCTAGGATTGGAGCCTTGTCCTCTTCTGAAGAGAATAATAAAAGACCATTAAATCGCTTGAAGGCGCATCCCAGTTCAGATGGGATGCGCCTGTTATTTTGAAGAGACATGTATAGTTGCTTGTACACCAGCTCATGAGCAGACACAAGCAACCTGGGCAAAGATCTAGCTGATCACGCGACGACGGAAGGTCTGAATACCGATCGCCGTAAAGACGACAATTGTGAAAGTGAGACCGATAAAGACCCATGGTAGACCCAGCGTTTCCAGCGTATGGCCGTGGATACTGGGCACCATCGCGTGTCGCAATCCTTCCGCTCCATAGGTCAGGGGATTGAACAGGGTGATTACCTGGAACCACTTGAGCGATCCCAGGGCCGCCCAGGGATAATATGTGCAGCCGGTGAAAAGCAATGGAGTCAGGATGATTGCGAACATCAGACCGATCTGCTCCGGCTTAATCAACGTACCAATTGTCAGGCCAACGCTGGAACCGGCCAAAGACGTCAGAACCATGACCCCGATTAAGAGACCAACTGCATCGCTGCGCACGGAGAACTCACTGCCCAGGATCAAGTAACCCAGCGGGAAGATGACCGCTCCGCCGATAATTCCACGAATGGCGGCGAAGAGAATCTTCTCCAGGACTACCATACTGGTTGGCAGCGGAGAGAGTAGCCGGTCGTCGATCTCGCGTCCAAATCCCAGATCGAGTGTTAGTGGCAGCGTTACACCCTGAAGAGCAGCGGTAAAACAGGTCAGAGCTACGATACCGGGCAGCAACAGGGAACCGAAATTGGATTGGGCGACACCGATATTTGGCAGGACTTTTCCGAAGATAAACAGGAAAAACAGAGGTTGCAACAGCACCTGCATCATGAACGCGATAAACTCGCGCCCGATCACTGTTAGATCGCGGCGAAGAATCGCGAAGAAGGCCGTAGAAGCCATTTCAAACCGGCTACGTTGATGTCTGGGCGCGCCGAGTTTCGAGAGGGCGGAAGCTTGTTTTTGTTCGGTGCTGGTAGGAGTTGTCGTACTCATTTAACGTAAATTCCTTCCGGTCAGGTAGATAAAGACATCTTCCAGACTTGGATGAGCAACGTGCAGATCACGTATTTCAATGCCGGAACTGGCAAGGCTGTCTGCCACAGGGACGATCAGTGAGCCAGCGTCTTCGGTATAGATGTTGAGGATTCCCTGCTCATGTTCATTTTCGCCGACCGGTCCCTCTTCAACCTTGATGACGCCAGGGATGGAGCGAAGTTTTTCCATCACGTCCTCAAAGGATGAACTGACATGATCTGTTCCGGCTGTTACCAGTTCCGGCTTGCGGACGCGCACCTCCAGGCGCGTCCCACCGGGAATTAGCTTTTTTAGCTCAGGAGCTGTATCCAGGACCAGGATCTTGCCATGATCCATAATTGCGATACGATTGCACAACTGGTCTGCTTCATCCATATCGTGTGTAGTCAGCAGAATCGTCACACCATGTGCATTCAGCTCGCGGATACGGTCCCAGAGGAAGAGGCGAGACTGAGGATCGAGGCTATTGGTAGGCTCGTCCAGGAAAAGTACCTCGGGGGAGTGCATCAGGGCGCGAGCCATCATCAAACGCTGGGCCATACCGCCGGAATAGCGGCGCACAATATCTTTGGCGCGATCGGCCAGACCAAGCTCGGCCAACAGGGCATCGGCGCGAGCTTCGCGCTCGGCTTTGGGAATGCCATGATAGCTGGCATGGAAAGTCAGAATTTCGCGGGCGCGTAAACTCTGATCCAGATTACTACGCTGCGGCACAATCGCGATGCGCTCTTTAATTGCCATTGGATCGGACGGCACATCGATGCCGCTGATTCGGGCGATTCCTTTCGTGGGCAGAACACTGGTGGTAAGAATGCCGATCGTTGTTGTTTTACCAGCTCCATTAGGACCAAGCAGGCCAAAGATCTCGCCTTTTCGGACACTAAAAGAGATGTCGTCGACAGCATTAAACTTGGCCTTCTCATAGTGCTTTACCAGATTCTTGACCTCGATGGCGGGTTGATCGGTTGATAAGGTGGTTGGGTTGTCTTGCATATCGTCGCTCTACCTATCTTTTGTCTTTCAATAGTTAAATGTCAAGAAATTCTATGCCATCCGGGCCGCCTTTGAGGGCCTGGGCGACAGCCTCATACAGTTCCGACGGGACATGGTTTTTAAGCTCATCCAACGACTGATAGACTTCCAGGCTGGACTTATCATTTGGCCATTGAGACCAATCCTGGCGACTGCTGGTTCTGTAGGACCAGTCTTGCTTGCTCCAATATGTCCAGTTAGGCATACTGCGAGTATAAAGCGCAAGCTGGCTCTTTTGCGTCTGAAAGATCCTGTACATTGTTACACGCACATCATCCTGCTCAAGAACACGTCCTTTAGCCAGCAGACGGCCTCGGAAACGCTTATAGCTTGGGGCGATCTTGCCGACTTTAAGCGTGATTTCCTCAAAGCCTCGGACTCGCGACTCTTCCGCTTCTACAAAACGCTTGAGAGCCGCTGCAATCGTCCCTGAAAGATTATCGCCAGCCAGTTGCTGTGCTTTCTCAAAAACTGCCAGATCTGCATCTGCTACATAGATTGTCCGATTAGGCATGGTAGGTAACTCCAATTAGTGATGGCTTGATTTGCGAGGCCATCGCGAAATACTGAAAATCATCACAAAGGATAAGTATACGTATACATGTAATATATAACATATGTATACGTATACTTCAAGAGGAAAGCCTGCTAAAATGGCAATGTGTCCCAGAATCTTTGCCTTTTAGTGTGGCCAAATCTATGCTCCCGATCCTGGGAACAGGTATAATTCGAATGGAATGAAGAGATGTTATCTCCATTAACTTGCGGGGATTCCTCGCTAAACCCATTATTCTTTGTTGATGAAAAAAAGCGGAATTTGGACTGAGGGGCGTGGTGTGGAAACCCGCCAACTTCCCTCCCGTCGCAAGCGGGGAGAAGTTGCAGATGGAGTTATTCACTCAAGCAAAGGATGATATGTGTCAGATATGACATTGATTATCTGTTGAGTTACTATTTGACCTGATAGGGGTCATCCTATACAATGCATAAAAGATGAATTTGAATAATTTAAATTACTGTCGAGGAGGCAAAATGCGTATACGTAAAGCAGTATTGCCCGTGGCGGGACTGGGAACTCGTGTGCTACCTGCCAGTAAGGTGATTCCCAAAGAGATGCTGCCGTTGGTTGACAAGCCAACTTTACAATATATTGTCGAAGAAGCAGTTGAGGCTGGGATCGAAGAAATTATTTTTGTAACCAGTCGCAGCAAACGGAGCATTGAAGATCATTTCGATGTTTTTCCCGAGCTGGAGGCGACCCTGGAGCGTAAAGGCAAGCACAAAGAGCTTGAGGAACTGCGACATATCCAGTCAATGGCGACATTTACGTCGGTTCGTCAGGCCGTGCCTCTGGGTCTTGGTCATGCCGTACTCTGTGCCAGGCAGCTTGTAGGCGATGAACCTTTTGTGGTGATGCTCGGAGACGATCTGATCGCACCTGAAACACCTTCACTGCCTCGGATGATTGAACTGCATGAGAAGTACCAAAGCTCGGTACTTTCTTTGATTGAGGTTGAGCCTCACGAGGTTTCGGCCTATGGTGTGGCTTCGGTTGAAAAGGTTGAGCCAGACGTCGTGCGTGTCACACATCTGGTAGAGAAACCCCCGATGGAAGAAGCCCCGTCTAACCTGATCGTGACAGGTCGCTACATTCTTACACCAGATATTTTTGCTCTGCTGGAGAAAACCCCGCCCGGACGCGGTGGTGAGATCCAGGTGACAGATGCGATCTTGAAACAGGCTGAAGCGGGTCGCTGCTATGGTTTGAAGTTTACCGGTGAGCGCTATGATACCGGAACGCCGCTTGGTTTGCTGACCACATCGATTGCCTATGCCTTGAAACGACCTGAGCTTGCGCCTGCGCTCAAGGACTATATGCGCCAGGTATTGGAAGAAAACGCTGAATGATCCTTTTTCCTGGTGAAAAAGAAGCCTTGCCAGTAACGGAGTTTTTAACTGGCAAGGCTTCTTATGATTTTATGATCTTCAAGAGTCAACAGGCGTGATTGCCGAAGAATCTATGAAGAGGCATGTATTAACTTATTGGGATAACGACATCACCCTCGTTGTCACAGGTCACATGGACTCCATCCGCCTTAAGTGCGGCCCCCGAGCAGTTGTGAAGCGTATTGCCCTGCGGTGATTTCGGAACAACGTAGTGCTGAGTGAGATCAGAAATTGTGCACTTGCCGTTGGCCTGCTTTACCGTGAATGTGTGAATCATGCCAGAATCAACGCTCGCCGTGTGCAATGTCAACAGGGCCGGATGGCATTGCTGATAAGCCTGATAGAAACAGTTGCTACCTTGTTTGGCCTGAGCACTATCCGTTGGAACCAGGCGAGGACCTGAGACATTGATGGTGCCACATTTCTGTGCGCCCGTAACTGTAGGTGTTGCAGGTACACCGGAGCTACCTGTGCTGCTTTGATCGGCATTTGAGCCGCAGGCGGAAAGCAAGACGAGTAAAAATCCAATACAAAGAATTGGTAAAAGTGCAAAAGTTCGCTGTTTGCGGGTCTCGCGGTTTGAACGTGAAGACATCGTATTATTTCTCCTATCACGTGTGTCGCTTTGGCCGGTTGGCTGGCCGATCCAAAACCTTGTTGAGGCTTATTCAGCATCCACATCTGGAGTATAGACGTTTTTTATTAAGAAAAGTTCCCTACTTGTTTTTAGCCCTCGATCACGCTATAGTAATGCGTGAATGGGCTAATTAGCGTGAGTACACGACCGCTTTTCCGCTCACGAATGAGAACAGCAAAGAAGTAAAGAGCCGTCGATTTACGCGGCTTCGGAGTTCAATATGTCGGATATTTCGCATACTCTGCACTTATTTAATATGGTATTGGTGCTTACCACAGGCACCGTGACAGGTGTGTGGGGGCTGATTTTATATTTTCGGAAGCTCAATGCCAATCGTCCCTGGCGGATTTCCCTGACGATTACAGCGATTGTCGGTCTGTTACAGGCCGTGCTGGGCCTCTGGTTGGTGTTTCAGGGCTATCGACCGACATCGGGTGGTAGCCTCTATTATTTACATTATGTCTACGGAGCAATCGTGGCGCTGGGAATTCCAGTCGCGATCACGTATGCCACGGGTGGTAAGAATCAGCGCCGCGATTTGTTGATCTTCAGCATCGCCGCCCTGATTATCGCCGCCGCAGGCGCACGCGCTATGATGACAGGCCTGGGTATCGGCGCATAAGCTGCTTGCTCCCTGTTGGTGTTTTTTCTGGAAAGCGTGTTTTCAACAAGTGTCCTGAGTGGGCTGGAATGGTGATGCATTGTGCGAGCCTCTTTTTTACATGTAGCGGATACCCATCTGGGGTATGAGCAATATGGTGTCAAGGAACGTTTCAACGACTTCTCACGCGCCTTCTGGAACATCATGGAAGTTGCCCTGGAACGTAAGGTGGACTTTGTGGTGATTGCGGGCGATCTGTTTAACAAGCGAGCCATCGACGCCCTGACACTGATTCATGCCATCGAGGGTCTCAAACGGCTAAAGGAAGCGGGCATTCCGGTGCTGGCGATTGAAGGCAACCATGATCGCAGTTATTACCGAGATGGAGCATCCTGGCTGCAATTTCTCTGCCACCAGGGTTATCTGGTGCTGCTCGCACCGGTGATGCGTGGTGGAAGTCCGGTGCTTGAACCCTGGAATCCAGAGAACATGCTGGGAGCCTACATGGATCTTGTTGGGGGCCGGTTGCGCGTCTATGGTCTTCCCTGGCAGGGAGCGGCAACTGTGCGCTCAATGGAGGGACTCTCAGAGGGACTACGTGAGACCCGGAGCGCTGAGGATGAGGCGGGGATTGAGTATCGGTTGCTGCTGATGCATACTGGAGTGGAAGGGATCATCGCCCGTGTGCAGGGTCTGCCCTCAATGACGCAATTTCAGCCGTTACGTGAGCATATCGATTATCTGGCCCTGGGACATGTCCATAAGCCCTACGAATTCGATGGTTGGATGTACAATCCTGGCTCGACCGAGACCTGTGGAGCCGAGGAATCGGCCTGGGATCGTGGTTACTATATCGTTGAGATTGATACCGAGGCCGTTGAAAGTCCTGATCCCAGGGGCGAAGCAGCGCACCATCGTGCCATCCACCATACCAACGTGCGCCGTCCCTTTGTGCGACACGAGCTGCATGTCGAGGGTATCAACGAGCCGGAGTTGCTCTATCAAGCTCTGGAAGCCTATTGCCGCAAAGAAGCAGGCAAACATAGTGAGGAGCAACTGCGACCCGTTGTGCAGATCAGTCTGGCCGGGACGCTGCCCTTTGATCGTGGAGAACTGGATCAGCAGCGCATGGAAAAGCTGGTCGGAGATTATTTTGATCCGCTGTATGTACGCGTTGATAACAACACAAATGATCGGGATTATGAGCCAGAAGGCGAGGGTCTGGACGGGCGAGATCGCTCCACCTGGCACGAGCTGGAACGACGCATCTTCGAAGATCTGATCGCGACAGATGAACGCTACCTGCCTGCTAAAGAAAAGTGGAGCGTTGTCCTGACCGAAATGAAGCAGATGGCGCTGCAAAAAGATGATCCTGGCGATATTGCCAGCTTCTTACGCAAGAAACGCCAAGAACTACTCGGGAACGCTAACAATTAAAATC
>DASSXK010000216.1:0-12581 GCA_035703945.1 Ktedonobacteraceae bacterium
TGGCGGGTATCCTCTCATCAGACAAATTCTCTGAAGTGGAAGGACAAAAATTTGAACGCTGTAGAGAAACGCTCGTTTCGTTTTGGCGTCTTGGCCGCGCATATTCAAAGGAAGCTACCCATCTATGTTTAGAGAGACAGGTCATCTACCCAATAGCTGGATTGCCGGACTACGCAAGCGAGCATTCGCCTGTACCGGACGCATCGTCCTGACCGATGGAGCGGACGCTCGTGTGCTTGCCGCGACGCGTGGGATTGTGGAAAGCTCGCTCATTCGACCCGTTTTAATCGGGCCGATGTCCTCTCTGCTTCCTCAACTCAAGAAGCTGGGCATCCTGAGCCGCGTTGAGGTCTATGATCCCGCGCTTGATCCTCGCCAGGCCCAAATGGTAGAGCTCCTGGCGGCCCGTTTCGAAGCACGCAATAAAGCGATTCCAGAAGTAGAAGCCCTCCGCGCCCTGGCAAACGCGCCAGTATACTGCGGGATGTTGCTGGTGGAGTCCGGCATCGCGGACGGATTATTGGGAGGAGCCGCTATTCCGACTGCCAGCGTTATTCGCGCCGCTATTCAGGTAATTGGTGTAGATCTCAGGCACCCTGTCGTATCCGGCGCATTCGCGATGCTGCTCAGCAAACAGCTTCCCGCCGGTCAGGATGTGCTCATCTTCAGCGATGTAGCAGTTATTCCCAATCCACGGGCAGATCAGCTCGCTTCGATTGCCATTAATACGGCTCAGATGGCGAGGGTATTCCTGCAAGATGAACCGATCGTGGCCTTGCTCTCTTTCTCCACATATGGCAGTGCCGAAGATCCCTCGGTAGAGAAGGTTCGCGCCGCGCTGCAACTATTGCGCGAGCAGGCTCCAACGCTGCGTGTGGATGGAGAGTTGCAGGCCGACGCGGCCCTGATTCCCGAGATCTCGCAGCGTAAGGCTCCCGGCAACAGCGTCCAGGGGCAGGCCAATATTCTTATATTCCCTAATCTCGATGCCAGCAATATTGCGTATAAGCTTGTAGAGCGGATCAGTGGCGCAACGGCCCTTGGGGTTTTGTTATCTGGACTGGCAAAGCCCGTCAACGACCTCTCACGAGGTTGTAGCAGTGATGACATCATCAATATGGTTGCGATAACGGCTCTCCAGATCTCCCTTCGCCAGGCCAGCGAGGACGACCAGTCGGAGCTCACCGCTTGAGCCGGAACTCTTCGCATAAGAAAGGATCGTCTCACTGCGCGGTGCGAAGCCTGTGCGAATAACTTGTCAAGTTGCGCAATGTATGTTTTCAACAAGATACATGAATAAGAGCAACTCAGAAATTCATGGTAGAAGCAAGCTAACAGTAGAAGCGAGGAGGAATTCGATTAATGTATATTCAGGAACAGCAAAGTACTGGCTCACCGAATGGGTATCATAAATCAGATCCAAGGGTATTGGACATGAAAGAACGCTTCCAACAGCGTCTTTTGACGATTTCAACCGCAAATCAATCGGACTTTGAAGACACTTCTTCTCACTCCACGCAGCAAAACGATTTTATCGAACACGTGATTGAACTCTGGCTACTTGATAAATATACGTTAACTCAGAGTAAATGTACCGAGTCAACCTACCGCGAAATCCTGTTCTCCTTGCGCACCTACCTGCGAGCCAGAGGCTTCGATCTGGATAGCGCGGCGGCGGAACTTGTGTCAACCATTCAACTCTGGGCAACAATACGCGCCTCGGGCAGTAAACGCCAGGGAAGCGTTGCGCCATCAACCTACAACCAACGGATAGCTGCCGTTTCCAACTACTACCGTTGGATCATTCAAAACGGCATCTACACTGACTGCAACCCGGCGGAGCAGCTCGCGCGAGCTTCGATCAAGAAGTACGCTCGCGCCCACGTTCTTAATCCTCAGCAGGTGAGAATGCAGTTAAGAAGCATCGATCGCTCCACACCACGCGGACAACGCGACTACATGCTTTTGCAGGTCGCTCTGAATACCGGGCGCAGCTCTCAGGAGCTGGCCTCGTTGAGCTGGCACAATGTCTCTATTGGCAATGGCAACGTCACATTAACCTTCGAACGCTGCAAGGGTGGCAAAACCATGTACAGCACGCTCGATACCCAGCTCTCAAAGGCACTCCTGGCCTATCTGAGAAACATCTACACCGAAAACCTGAACAGCCTTGACCCCACCACCCCACTCTGGATGTCCTTCAGCGATCGCACCTTTGGACAGGCCATTGGCTCGCAAACGATTGCTGATATCTGCGAAAGCCACCTGGGTATCTCAACCGTCCATACACTCCGTCACACCTTCGCTTTTACAATGGAGCAACTGGGCGCAGAAACAAGCACGATCCAGAGACAACTGGGATATGAAAGTCGGGCAGCCACGAATGGATATCTGGCTGCCCTTAAGAATGCACAAAATCCCTATGCCGCAGAGCTGGCAGACCTGTTCGGAGTAGAAGAAACCAACCACTAATGAGATCACATGAGAGTGAGTGGCAGAGTCATGAGGGGTTGCTGCTTGACCTGGTTACACAGGGAATCAATGTAACCCTTCAACTCTTCATAACGGTCTTTGCTGATCAGTTCGCGTTGCCTGGCGTCGAACAAAAGCGATTGCAGCAGAACGTAGAACAAAACATGCTTCACTTCTTCTCGCATATGCTTGTTCTCGATATGCGCGGTAACGCTGTTTACCGTTCCCCCCTGCTGGATCTGCATCCAGCAGTGCAAAGCCTCATCCGTAATATCCTTGAGCGCCCTTTGATTTAGCTCTTCAATAGCCTGGATAAAAGATTTGTCTTCCATCACCTTTCTCCTTGAAAAAAAACACCTATCGGCCAGGAGCACTACGATCAAATGAGTGTCTCAAGCCGATATGTGCGTTGTGTCCCTTGTGGAAGGGTCCAGTTAATTGATGATACGTTGGGTATCATCATGCTCCTCCGCCACCTTCCTCGTCCAGCAGTGCCACCAGGACATCATAAATGATGTTAGCAACCTGCCGACAAATCGCCAGTTTCTCCCCTGAAGTTTTTGGGCGCTGGATGATCTCCTCCAGATTGAGAACCGGTGTAATCGTGCCGTTAAGAACTATAGCCACGCAGGATGGTTCCCATGATATTTCTCCCTCCAGGATATTAGCCAGATCAGTTTTTTCATCGCCATCGGGCGCAAGGCCCATTTGAATGATATCAAGAGCTTCCGCTTCTGATCTGCTCAAAATCCCTTTCTGGTGCAATGTCGCAATTTCTTCATTCCTATACACCGACGCCTCAACAGGACGATCGAACCGATTTAGTTCATCCATATTTGCCCTCTTCCTGGCGGCTCAGCCGCGGGAGTGCCCACATTCTCGCGGGAAATACACATTCTCTAACAGAAATATACGAATTTGTTTAACCAGCCAACTTTTGCCTGGAAAATTCGCAGGTAAGTCGTTGGCCGGGCGGACAGATGCTAACTGCCCGCGCGCCAGACATCCTAACCGGCTTCATTATCTTGCGGTATCCATGATTTTTCGACCGAGATCATGGAGCTCTTTGCTTGGCTCTACACCCAGTTCCTGTTGCAGCAAACTTCCAAAGTCATCCAACCGATGCTTTGCTTTGACGACGTTACCCTGCTTAAAGTACACATCGATAATGGCTTTCATCGCCGGTTCACAATATGGATCTAAGGACAGCGCCAGGAAAGCATACTCCAGCACCTCTTCCAGCTCATTGCGACGCTGATAAAGCTGGATCAGCCGCACCAGCACTTGCAGATAAATATACTCGTAGTGTTGGCGATATGGGCGCAACCATTCCTCACCTTCATCCTCCGGCAGGAAACCCGCGCTGCAATGACCCACTACCTTGCGGTAATAGAACGAGGCCTTGACATCATCGCCACTGTTATCGAAGGCACGAGCAGTATCAAAGAGTTGGCGTACGGCCCCGATATCCGACCACCAGCTCTCATCCATCTCAAACCAGTAAAAGTTGTTGGACTGGCGGTGAACAAATTTTGAGCCTTCGCGGGGACCCAGCGATGGTTCGAGCAGATGGCGCAGGCAATGCATGGTGACGTGCAGATTGCCAATGGCGGTCTCCAGCGGCACATCGGGCCAGAAAAGATCAACAAACTGGTCCGCCGAACAGAGTTTGCCGGGATTGAGCAGAAACCATTTGAGAAGAGCCTTCACTTTACTGCGGCGCCAGCTCACCTCTTTAATTGGTTCCCCATGACAAACCAGACGAAATTGGCCAAAGGCATACGCCCGATAAAGGGCCCCTTGCTCATGCTCGCGTGGATGAGCCAGTTCATTCCGTTCAGGAAGCTCATTTAAAGCTTGTGATTGTAGCATCCCTTTTTCCTTTTAATCTAAAAACTCATACATACGCGAATACAATTTGCAAAGTTTATACAATCCATATGGCAAGTGTAGTTGAAATCGATCCACCAGACTATCCGGGAATCCCCCCACCAGAAGGAGGGATTCCCGGTAGGCTTACTTCCTCAATGGCTTTCCTGAAATTCAAAGCCGAGATCCTGGATCATCTGCCAGGTATCGGTGTAATCCTGCCCCTCAGTCGTCAGATAACCAGACACAAAACCGAATTAGCAATATACAGGGAAAGCAGTTGCAAGGAACGCAGATGAACTTCTCTACCAGCTGAGACTCTAATCTCCTGAGCAGGATTTAAGAAACGCATCAGGCAGAGGATGCGCAGGCATTCATTAAAAATGACAGATATGTATGAGCTATATAGTAGAAATCCGTTCTTCCCCCGAACTTACCTCCTCGATAAGTAACAGGCAATGTATTCCGCCTTAAATCTCAAAGACGACAAGGCATATTCAAGAGGCATATTCATGTTATTGTGAAAGGGATGAGGATTACAGGTAAGACATGCTAACGCAGGTCATTACTGTCCCGACTTATGAGAGTTAGGCCATCACAGCAATTTGCGCGAGGCGGACCCTGGCTTGGTCCGCCATTATTGCTTGTTGCTTTACTCGTGGCTATCTGTGTCAATAGATTTAGCTCCCTGACAACACCGGATAAAACAAAAAAAGGATACTCTGGCACATCACATGCTGAGTATCCTCCTGGCGTAAGTTGACGATCCCGAATAGCAGATGTAACCGGGAAGGCTATTTTTCTGCGTTTCCAATCTCATCAAGCTCATCAGCGAAACCACGCGCGATTTTCGCGACTCCACGTGTAAATTCCTGACCGGCTGATTTAAAGTGTTGCTGCGCCCTTCGTGGCAAGAGGCTAACCGGCATAATTGCCAGACCTACACCGACCTGATACAGACTGTGCTTGAAGTGTCGCGAATCCTGACACGTCTCTCCCTGCTCAGCATCCATGTTCATGTGCTCCTTCTCTACTGCTCTACTGAAAGACATTCCTTTATTTACAACAATGCCTTTTCGAGATTACCCGCCCGTTACACGGCGGGCAAGCAGGCTACACCAGATGCGAAGTATATGCGAAGACCTGGTTGAGAATCACCATCTACGCTTGGATCAGATAATTCGATGACCAGCAGAGGCCGAAAATAGAGACAAAGGCAAAAAACAGCACTCATTGTGCCTGCTATCATCTATTTTGTCAGCCTGACCTCTGCTCATGGCCAGGCGATAGACAGGCCAATTAGCCCCATTGTTCGCGGCGTAATACTAACCGCAAGGACGCCAGCAACCTTACGCCCTCTGGCCGGTGAGCACGTACACTCTACTCACGATAAGTGCGTCTGTAGAGCCCTCTACAAGCTGAATGAGCGCGGGGACTCCCCATTCCTTTGTTTTGCATGTAATTGTTGGGCAAGCACACAAGGCTACTCTCCTTACATAACACTGAACGCTTCTACTTTTCAGTATCAAAGGAGATCCAACCATGTCTCTCTGCCCCGCGTGTGATACGCAGTTGCACACATTTGAGCCTCTGGGGATTGGGAATATTATCATCTGTCCTGACTGCCAGATCCCCCTGGAAATCATCAGGTGGGAACCGGTAGAACTTATTCCGGCTCCAGAACTCACCGATGGAGATTGGGGCGATTAATTTCACCTCAGATTGATTGGGCGACCCATCCTCGCCCATGGAAGAGGCTAGTCTATGGCTGTTTACGAAGATGCAACACATGAAGATACATACGAGTATCTCCCGATAAACTCATATGGAGTTATCGGCGATTGCCATTCTGTTGTGTTAGTCGCCCCAAATGGTTCTGTCGACTGGGGATGTCTTCCAGACTTTGATAGCCCTGCCATCTTTTGCAGGCTACTGGACGCCAAGCGAGGCGGCTACTTTCAGATCGCTCCCACCGAGCAAACTATCGCGGGCACTCAAAGCTATCTATCCGGGAGCAATGTGCTCCAAACCAGGTTCACAAGCCTCCATAATGAAATTATACTGACGGACTTCATGCCCGTGGAAACTTTACGCGCCTGGCCCTACCAGGGGAAGGAAAACACCATTAGGTCGAACGAAGATGGCTCGTGTCATTGCCTGGTGCGACTCGTTGCGTGTACACGTGGGGAAATGCCGATCACAATGCGGCTAAAGGTGAGCCCGAACTATGCCTCCGCTCCGGCCCAGGTCACGCTCACACGCACAAATGTGGGCGCGGTCATTTCGGGTGGAGATCAACATACAGGGCTGGCGATCGCAGGAGCCGAACATATCTCCTCTCTCTCGATCGATGTTGAGCAGGCCACGGACGAGCTGCATCCCACAATTGTAGTGCGGGGAACATTGCATAAAGGCGAACAACTACTGTTCGCGCTAGGCATGGGTCGCAGCAGTCAGGCGGCACACAGGCTGGTTGAGCAGGAACTGCCCAGGCGAGATTTCGAGGCCGAACTCGCGCATACGCTGCATTGCTGGCGGCAGTGGATTTCGACCTGCACCTATCAGGGGCCATATAAAGAGCTGGTTCAGCGCAGCGCCCTCGTGCTCAAAATGATGACGTACGCGCCGACGGGGGCGATTGTTGCGGCTCCTACAACCTCATTGCCCGAACAATTCAGCGGCACACGAAACTGGGATTATCGCTTTACCTGGCTGCGGGATGCCACTTTTACGCTGTACGCGCTGAACATGCTGGGCTTTACCGAGGAGGCGCACGCTTTTACTCACTGGCTTCGCCGTCTTTCGTATTCCAACGGCGAAGACCTGCAAATAATGTACGGCATTCGTGGCGAACGCAACCTACGTGAAAGCGAGCTTACAAATCTCAGCGGTTACCGTGACTCTTCGCCTGTACGCATCGGCAACGGTGCGGCCAAACAGAAACAGCTTGATGTTTTCGGCGAGGTGCTGGACTGTATCCATCTCTATCGCCGCCAGGGCTGCTTCGAGCTCTATTATGAGAAACTGGATGGGCCATTGTGGATCATGATGCACACGCTGGTCGAACACGTCTGCACCCATTGGCAAGAACCCGACAGCGGCATCTGGGAGGTTCGCGGCGGCCCGCGCCACTTTGTCTATTCTAAAGTAATGTGCTGGGTCGCACTCGATCGCGGCATCAAAGCCGCTGAGCAGCTTAACCTGGAGGCGGATCTCCTACGCTGGTATCGGGTACGGGACCAGATTCGTACTGATATCCTTTTACACGGCTATAATAACGCCATTGGCGCGTTCACCCAGGCCTACGATGATACCAACCTGGATGCCTCTGATCTTCTGCTGCCACTGGTTGGCTTTATCGCGCCCGACGATCCACGCATGCATTCAACCGTCGATAGAATCATCGAGCAGTTGACTGACCAGCATGGCTTCGTCTATCGCTACCTTGCTGAAGATGGGCTACTCGGCTCGGAAGGCACCTTTACCATCTGTACCTTCTGGCTGGTTGATAACCTGGCAATGTTGGGGCGCACTGACGAGGCCCGTTTACTTTTTGAACGCCTGCTAAAACATGCCGGACACCTGGGACTCTTTTCAGAGGAGATCGATCCACATACTAATATGGCGCTTGGAAATTATCCTCAAGCCTTCACCCATATCGCACTGATCAACGGTGCGCTTAATCTTCAGAAGGCTGAGAGACGACTTACCCAACGCGAGCAAACCCAGGCGGTAATTGCCGCCATTACCCTTCAGGAAGCCTGACATTATCAATCGTGCATCCATTGACATATTATATGGGATCGGTTCTATCCACCGCGAGGTGGTCTCATGCCCTCCCTTTGCAGAAATTGGCAGTGGCCTGGTATGATATAATTTTTCGCGAGGAAAGCGCCATTCTACAATAAGGTTTATTGAGAAACTGGCGATTTTTCGTTGAAAGGCAGTGAAGATGAAGAGTAAAATGCGCAGTATCACAGTATTCACTATACGACACCCATTTTACTTCGCACTGTTTTTTTTTCTGGTCAGTTTTTGCCTGGACAGCGTAATGATCGTGAGTGGGCACCTGCTGGGAGCGGAAATCAATGCTGATTTTCTCGACCTGGTTCTGCAATCGCTCCTCGGTTTGAGTGTGCTTGGTTGGCTTGGCTGGCTGCGGTTCGCGGGCTTCAATAGGCCATCTCAATGGCGTAGCCTTCACCTGTTATGGGTTCCAGCCCTGCTGGCGCTTCTCTACCTCTTATCGCTTGTTGTTACGCCCGTGGCCAGTATACTCGCGTTTCTCTTAGCCGCAAGCTACGCGCTGCTGACCGCGCTCAGCGAGGAGGGAAATTTCCGTGGGGTAATTTTGCAGGCTCTGCTCCCCTTTGGACCTCTCCAAGGAGCAGCTCTCTCGGGTCTCTTTTTTGGCTTGATTCATTTGAACAATCTCTGGATTCTCGGTCCAAATCCAATCGTCCTCAGCCAGGTAGTGGGAGCCTTTTTTCTGGGTTTTGGGTTTGCCGCCTGCCGTATTCGAACCAATACCATCTGGCCCCTGATTCTCTTCCATATGCTATATAATCTGCCATCTGAAATCGGCATTTTTAATGCGCAGGGTGCCGTGGTTGTCCATCTAACATTGACGCCTTTGACGGCCGCGATCGCCTTTATCGTACCAGGCCTAATCCTCGCTTGCTATGGCCTGTTTTTGCTGCGCTCACGCCCTCACAGTGCCGGGCAAATGGAGATTGCTGGATAAGCACATAACAGGTTATTCACAATTCGTATATAGTGCGAATTGTTTTCTTCGCTTACTCCGCAAGAAAAGTGGAGCGGAAAGGTCCAATCCATCTCTGAAGCGGCCGCACTTGAATCTACCCCCAGTAACGCTCATAGGGCACTCATTACGAAAAAAATTGGTTGATCCAATTGCATTTCTTCACGTTGACTGGCGACTCTCAGCCTCCCAGGCCGCCTCAGTATCCTCAAATCGCGTCCATGCGAAGGGACTGCTAAAGAGTAATCTCTGCTGCGAAGATGACGCGAAGGGTCTGCAAAGACCGGCAGGGTATCCTATCAACAGTCAAGACAAACCTGTCTGACTAGATTATTCCACCGGACACGCCGCATTTTCGGCCTCTACTCGTGGAGATCAAAGATTATATGAAGGAGACACCGAAATGACTTCCCTCACCTCACTCAATTCCATCCTGGCCAAGGCTTCTGTGCGAATTTCGCAACTGCGTCTTTCAGCAAACCTGCGCCGCAGTTTCCTGGTCCTGGTAATGCTAGTTGCGATGGCCGTTATCGCTCTGCTAAGCTTCACCGTATTCCACCATCCCGTTCTGACGACCCTGCATTCGATCGGCGTCTCTACCATGCACCTGCTGAACCAGGCTCCTTATTCCGATCCCTGGCCCTAAATCTCGATCAGACAGACAGCGTAAGCTCCTTAATCTAAAAATAGTCTCTGTACAGAGAAGTCTGATGACAACGCGACGGCAGACACCCCTACCTAAATGGAAAATCAGAAAGGAGAGCGGCGCTACCTCCTAATATTCTCAGGGATATGGGCTCTCACGCCGTGTTATTGATGAGCTGGAAAACGATTAACGCTGTCCTTGGACTGGCCGCTATAGATGAAGTCTTTCGTCAGGAATTATTGAAGAATCCCATCGAAGCTATTAAACGACAACAGTTTGTTCTTACCAGCGATGAAGAGGAAAAACTGAGCAAGATTGTTGCTCAAGACCTCTCCGACTTCAGCCAGCAACTCCTGGTGCTGTTTGGGCGGAAGGAGTAATATACGCCATGCACGAACCATTGAATCAAGAAACAACGACAAAAGCCATAACCTATCCCGGTGAGTCAATCGCTCTCTACAACGCACACTTTTTCGGGCCCTTCCGTGTAACTCGAAACCAACAACCTATCGGAGAGCCAGTGTGGCGCAGAAATAAAGCCAAGGCACTGTTAAAATGGTTCTTGCTTAATCCGGGCAGAATGTTCTCGGCGGATCAATTAATCGAGTACCTCTGGCCCGACACGGTCAATACATCGGCTGAACGGAATTTACACGTGGCTATTCACTATCTCCGGCACCTGCTTGAGCCTGATTTGCTACCTCGCCATGAATCCACCTACATTCGACGAAACAAAGGCAATTTCTACTGGTTCGATCTTGCCGATAGTTGGTGGACGGATACGTTCGCAGTAGAACAATACTATGCCACAGCCAGGGAAGCCGAAATAAGTGGCAATCACAAGGCCGCGATCACCTACTATCGTCAGATCGTAGAGTATTGTAACCTGGGCTTCCTGCACGAGGACGCCTACGAAGATATCTTCTCGCCTTACCGTCGACATTTTGAGCGGATCTATACTGAAGTGCTCGAAAAGCTGATGCACCTCTACGATCAGGCAGATAAGGTCGATGAAATACTCATCTACGCGCATTACGCACTGCTTGCCAATCCCTATTGTGAACCCGCCTTCAGAGCTATTGCCGATGTCTACTTCCGCCAGGGCAATAGCGCCGGCGCGATTCGCAAGCTGGACCACTTCCAGGCGTTCCTCAAAGAGGAGCTGGGTATAGAACCTGGAGAAGATATGCTCTCGTTGAGAAAAAAGATTGCCGAGCTTGAGTAACAGCGAAAAATTTGGATGTCTGTTTGACCCTCGCGTCACGGCCTTGAGTATATTTATTTTGATCTTCCTCGGCTTCTTGCTGGTGTACAGCATTTCCGCGTTGTTCTCCGCCACGCAGTCAATCAGCAACTGGGCAGGACCTATGCTTTGCAGCGGTCTGTTGTGTTCAAGTCTGATACTGCGTCAACTCTGCCAGCGTTTCAGCCAGCACAGCAGCTTGGCAAAAGCATAGAACATCGTTCGCAGGGTACGTTTTGCCAGATGCTCCTGATCTCCCCTACTGGACACGCGCCGGCCAGCCCGGTCATAAAAATGCGCAACATGAATATGTGCCTCTTTTCAAGAATTAACATACCAGAAAGTCGCTCGATTTCCATCAACCCGAACAGCTATTCATTCAACCATCAACCTTCTTTCACTGATGATCAGTTATGTTAGTATCGCGTTCCATATATTGCCGACAACTTCCATTTGAGGTAAACAGCACGCAACTCCATACAAGTATGCTTTGCCTACAGAACGGCCTTTGTAGTACGTAAAGTTGTGCGTCCCCTGAAGTTAGTCAGAATGTAGCCTGACACCTCACCTTATCGCCAGAGAACTTATCTAACTGTACTTCATTTTATGCATTTTCAAAATGTTCTTCATTCAGTCCATCGAGCCAACTGGCTACAAAAAGGAAGAGGCAACCCAGATGAACGGCATGGAAAGTCAAAAGATATTACTCGAAGTTGGACTAACCCAGGCACAAATAGAGCAACTGAGCAATTACAGAAGAAACTACATGGAAAAAGAGCGGCAGGAAGCTACCTCGGTACAACGTCACCTGGAATTTATGCGCTGGCTGGTGGATAATGATCGCCTGACAGACAATTAGAGCAGCAGACACTAGTGTGAGATCATGGGGGCACTAATACATGTGGGCTGAAATAACCACCTGGTTTAGATGGTCAAAGCCTCTCCTTGATAGATCCATTTGAAAGGCTTTGCCATCGTCATTTTTACTGCCTCGCTCAACCAGGTTAAACTCTAGATTACCCTGGCGATACACACCTGTTGTAGATTTTTACCGTCTCCCGCAATCAGGCCTTTGCTCCCGGCGCTATCGACTTATATGCCTCGATACATCCAGGCCGACGTATCAAGAAGGTCCAGCATGATTGCCCTTTATGACAAAGGGGCAATCACAGTCTGCTCAAATGTTGTGTAAGCTGTTCTAATTATCATATCCGATAAGCTGCAAATTATACAAAGCGCGAAGTAAGAGCGAAGAGAATATAAATAAGGGAGGAGTATATTCACATCAAGAGCATACGAGCAAACTACTACAACAACCTGTCCTTGCGAAGGAATCGCAAGCAGGTGCCAATTTAATCGAGGGAGGAAAAGACATGAAGATGCTACTGGCTCTGATTATTGTCCGGGTCACTATTTCGCAATGGTTATCTCATTTGACCCTTTCTCTCACGATCCGTCGCACTATTCACTCTATTGATCACCTGAAATCCATCTCCGGAAAAACTTTGCTTAACGTGGCTACTTTATTTCAAGCTGGCGCGACCGTATTTTGTGGGCCGGCTCTTTCTATTGCACGTGTTGATCCCTGG
>DASSXK010000223.1:0-7546 GCA_035703945.1 Ktedonobacteraceae bacterium
CTGCAAGGAGGAAATTTAGCTAGATGCAAGGGGAAGCGCCGGAAGCTCCCACTCTTGACAAGCACTACCCTGTACCATACACTCCATTCAGGATTACGAAAAACGACATATCCTGATTTGAAATTACGTCAGTAGAAATCGCCAGGTAGGTTAGAGAAGAAGGATCGCTAAGAGCATGTCACAGAGCCTCCCGGAAGAAACAGCCAACAACAATAATAGCAAGCCGCTCCAGGATACCGACCCGGAAATTGCCCGGCTACCCCAGCTACCACCGGGAATTTTCAAACCAGCCCCTGGTAAAACGCCCCGGCGTAAAACCATCTGGCCTGATGTCATCGATGTCATCTTTGAAAAAGACCCTGCCTGTCACAGTATCTTCGAGGCGCTGCTCTATCAAAGCCTTTGGGCAATCATGTACCATCGGCTTGCGCATAAGCTTTACAAGGCCCATATTCCATTCCTACCCCGCCTGATCTCGCAATTCGCCCGTTTCATGACGAATGGGATTGAGATCCATCCCGGAGCACAGATCGGCAAACGCTTTTTCATCGATCACGGGGCGGGTGTCGTAATTGGAGAGACCGCCGTGATTGGGGACAACGTAATGCTCTACCACCAGGTGACGCTTGGCGCGACCGGTTGGTGGCGTCCTCGTCTGGGCCGGCAACAGAAACGCCACCCCACAATCGAGGATAACGTCACGATTGGCGTGGGAGCAGCCATCCTGGGACCAATCACAATCGGTCAGGGCAGCACCATCGGCGCGATGGCCCTGGTCCTGGAATCCGTTCCATCCAATTCGGTTGTCGCAGCCAAACCAACGGAGATGTTGGTCAAGGGCGGCGAAACCCTTCAGAAGCACCTGGAACTCACCCAGGGCTGGGATAACAAAGAACCCTGGGAAATGGACTACCAGATCTAATCCACTGTCTGAGAAGCTCATCCTAGAATTAGCTAGCAGACAAAAAAGAGCAAGTGTGCTTCAATTTAGCAATTGCTCTTTTTTGTTACGCCCCGTATTACTACCCCCTCGCAACCGTAGAGATTACAACACAAATAGAGTCGCCCTATCTTCTCTTGTTTCATCCATCAAAGCGCATATACTTAACTCAGGGATAAAGCAGAGATAAGAAGGCAACAAGCCGTTCACATTGCTGACCGTATTTTTAATAGCTAAGCCGTTCACTTCGTTGACTGAAGGCGCTTGTGAAGCCAGGACGAACCGTGCCAGAAACGATCAAAGCTGAAGCTTTCCAGAGCTCCCTGCTTAGAAAGCATTCAGTAGGCGCGTGAGCGCCGTTGCGAAGTGTCTTTTAATAGCTTACCAGCACCTCAATTACCATGTTCCAGAAGCGTTCAACCTCCAAACCATAGCCAACGCGAGCATTCGGCTCAGTTTTCAACTTCCCATTCACATCACAGACCGTCCGCCCGGAGGTCCATTCGCCTTTGGTCTCAATTGCCACGTGCATCATCTGCGCCTGTAAGATTGAGGGATCAACAACGGCCGCGACGGCGCAAGGATCATGGACTGGAGGAGAAGGAAAGCCAAACAGTGTCCGATAGCGATCGCCGAAGTAGGTAAACAGATCGGCCACGAAGATCGCGACCGGCCGATCAATCGCCCGAATTCGCCCAATGATCTCTTCGGTCGCCAACGCCTGATGTGTGACCTCCAACGGAGAAACCGTGATCGGTCGTCCACAGGCAAACACAATGGCCGCAGCCTCTGGATCGACCAGAATATTAAATTCGGCAGATGGCGTTGTATTGCCCAATCCAATTGCACCCCCCATCAACGAAATCGCCTTGATTTTGGGAATAATCCTGGGTTCGCGCCGCATGGCCATCGCGATATTCGTCAGGGGTCCGGTTGGAACCAGCGTAATATCACCATCCGAGTTAAGCAGGAGTTCAATCAGCAGATCGACCCCATGTTGCTGAACCGTTTGGATATCTGGCTCAGGCAGGTCAGGCCCATCCAATCCAGACTCCCCATGCACATCTGCCGCGAACATTGGCGCTCTCAACAGAGGTCGATCCATACCGCGAGCAATCGGCACCGAGCGAATATTCGCCAGCGTACAGACCTTCAAGGCATTCAACGTCGTCTTATCCACAGATTGATTACCGGCAACAGTGGTAATTGCCACCAGTTCCAGCTCGGGATGATGCGCTCCCAGCAGAATCGCAATCGCATCATCGTGCCCGGGGTCACAATCTATAATGATCTTCTGTTTCATTCGAAATAATCTCCCTCTCTCGTGAAATACGGTCAGTCATACCCCCCAAAGGATCGCTTAAAATAGGAACTGCCTGGTTCTCAGTATATCATCAGAATAGGAGACCTTTGAAAGATCGGCTTGAGATTCTTTCCAACTTATCAAGAAGATAAACTGCTTCAAAATACCACCTTGCTCCCTCTAATATCTAGCGACAAAATAACCAGAAATATGCAAGAGTTGACCTGCTACTCGACGCCCCTCCCTTTGAGTTGCTATAATGGAGCGAGAGCATCTTACTAAATAAGGAGTTTGCACTTGTCAGGCAACTTAGTAATCGGTCAATCTGGCGGCGCAACCGCTGTCATTAACGCGAGCCTCGTTGGAGCCGTCCAGGAGGCCATGGCCGGAAATCAGATAGATGGCATTTACGGCATGCAATACGGAATTGAAGGTCTGCTCAAAGAGGAGCTGATTGATCTTCGTCAGCAGCCTTCAGATATATGGTCAAAATTAATCAATACCCCCTCGGCAGCCCTCGGCTCCTGCCGATACAAGCTGAAAGAGGAAGACCCCGAACGCATCATCCAGATCTTGCGCCGCTACAATATCCGTTACCTCGTATATATTGGCGGCAACGATTCAGCGGATACCGCTCATCGTGTGGGTATGACCGCTCGTCAGATGGGCTACGATCTACAAACCATTAGCGTACCCAAAACGATCGACAACGACCTACCCATTACAGACCATTGCCCCGGCTATGGTAGCGCCGCTCGCTTCATTGCACAGGCCACAATTGACTCAACGATGAACACGATCTCGATTCCTTCGCACTATCCTGTGAAAGTAATTGAGACAATGGGTCGCAACGCTGGCTGGTTGGCCGCTGCTTCCGCTCTGGGCAAACGTGATGAGATAGATCCGCCACATATTATCCTGCCACCTGAGCACGCCTTCAATCAGGATCGCTTCCTGGCACTCGTGGAGCAGGTCTATCGCAAGCTTGGCTATGTCGTCGTCGTGGTGTCCGAAGCGCTACGCGATGAACATGGCAACGCCCTTGGCACAGCCGGGCAGGCCGGTGTGGACGCCTTCAAGCATCCCCTCCTCAGCGGAGCCGCCCAGTATCTCGTTGAAGTTGTCAAGAATGAGTTGGGAATTCGGGCACGCTTCGATAAACCAGGCGACCTGCAACGAATGGACTCTACAAATGTCTCAACTGCTGACCGAGATGAAGCCTATCTCGTCGGTCAGATGGCGGTCCGCGCCCTCGCTGCGGGGGAAAGCGACAAAATGGTCACGCTGATTCGGCACGATGACCCCACGTATCATTGCACAACGGGACTGGCGGATCTGGCAGAAGTTGCGAATGTCCAGTTTCTGATGCCAGAAAACTATTTAAATGCCGATCGTACAATGGTCACGCAAAAGTTCTATGACTACGCTTTACCTTTGATCGGCGAACCTGTCTTACGCCATGCTCGTTTAGAAAAAGTAAAGGTAACGTTATGACAGGAACATTAAAACGCGCCATCCTTGTCGTGCTCGACGGTGTTGGCGCAGGCGAGAATCCCGATGCCTCCACCTATGGCGATGCCGGGGCCAGTTCACTTGAACATTGTGCCCAGGCCGTCGGTGGCCTTGAGCTTCCCAATCTGGGAAGTATCGGTATCGGCAATATTACCCCGATTCAGGGGACCCCACCCAATGAACATGCCCGGGGAGCCTTTGGGCGCATGGCCGAGATCGCCGCAGGCAAAGATAGCACCACCGGCCACTGGGAAATGACCGGCGTCGTCCTGAAGAAAGCCCTCCCAACCTACCCGCATGGCTTTCCTCCCGCCCTGGTCGCCGAGTTCGAGCAGGCAATTGGACACAAGGTGATTGGCAATGAGGTCGCCTCTGGAACCGAGATCATCAAAAAGCTTGGCGAGGAGCATGTGCGAACCGGCTCCCCGATCCTCTATACCTCGGCCGATAGCGTCTTCCAGATCGCCGCTCACCAGGATGTTATCCCACTGCCTGAGCTTTATCGCATCTGCGAGGTCGCCCGCAAGATGCTAACCGGCGATAACGCCGTTGGTCGTGTGATTGCCCGTCCTTTCATCGGCACGCCCGGCAACTTCAAGCGCACCGAGCATCGCCGTGATTTCTCGCTTGCTCCCCTGGGCACGACGCTGCTGGACCGACTCAAGGATGCAGGCAAAGATGTAATTGCCCTCGGCAAAATCGAAGATCTCTTCGCGGGACGTGGGATTACGAAAGCCGAACATACTGAGACAAATGACGAAGGCATGGCAGCCGCCTTGCGCTGGCTCAAGACGGATTTTGACGGCCTCCTATTCATAAATCTGGTAGAATTTGATATGCTCTGGGGACATCGCCGTGATAGCGAGGGATATGCCCGAGCGTTACGAGCCGTTGATACCTGGTTTGGCGAGATGCGTCAGGTAATGCAACCAGGCGACGCAATCTTCTTCACAGCGGATCATGGTGTTGATCCAACTTACCGGGGTACCGATCATACACGCGAACATGTGCCACTGCTGGCCTATGGCGAACCAATCACCGAGGGCGTCAATCTTGGTGTGCGTCCAACATTTGCCGACCTTGGTCAAACCCTGGCCGAGGCCTTCGGGGTGCCTGCTCTGGCCGCTGGCACCAGTTTTGCACATGAAGCAGGTCTGGTATGAGCGAAACAGAATTACGCTTACATGGTGAACATGTCTTCCTGCGGCCTCCTGTGATGGCGGACGCGGCATATATCTTCCACTGGGAGCGGGACGATGAGGTCTGGCGTTACGATCCTCATCGCCCCTACTCGAAAAGTATGCCCGAATTTCTGCCGATTTTTGAGCGTAACTACGTGCAAGGCAACGGCAGACAGTTCTGGTTTATCATCGAAGATGAAAACCATGTTCCAATTGGAACCATCACATACTTCAACCTCGATCTTCGAACCGGTCAGGTCGAAATTGGCCTCGGTCTGGGCGACAAAACCCGTTGGGGCAGAAGTTACGGTCCTGATGCAATACGTACAATTGTCGATTATTTGTTTTATAGGCAAGGGATCACGCGTGTTTACGCGGAAACCGCCGAGGCCAACCATCCGGCACGTCGGGCATTTGCCAAAGCGGGCTTCGGGGAAGTAGGCCAGATCTACGATCCCCGTAGCACCGGAGATCCCTGGGTACTATTGGAAATCTGGAAGAGGAAGGAACAACCCATATCATGACTACAGAAAAATCGTCCGTGAATCCTGCTAGTTTTAAAGCATACGATGTTCGCGGCGTTTATGGTGAAGACCTCACAGACGAGAATGCTTACGATATTGGCCGCGCAGTCGCTCAATATCTGAATGTTCCCGAGATTGCGGTTGGACGAGATATGCGTGTCTCTTCTCCACAACTTGCGGCCGCCATCATCCGTGGAATCACCGACCAGGGCACAAACGCGATCGACCTGGGTATGGTCACAACCGATGCAATGTATTTCGCGGTTGGCAAATTTGATTACCATGCGGGTATCATGATCACCGCCTCGCATAATCCTGGCAAGTACAACGGCATGAAAATCTGCCGCGCCAGGGCCTTCCCCATCAGCCTCGATAGCGGTCTGGCGGATATCCGCGATCTGGCTGTCAGTAGCAACTTCAGCGAGCCTGCCAGCAAAGGCGAGGTCATCAAGCGCGACATCACCCAGGATTATGTCCAGCACGCGCTCTCCTTTATTGATGTTAGCAAGATCAAGCCCCGCAAGATTGTAATCGATGCCGGTAACGGTATGGCGGGCAAGATGATGCCCGAAGTCTTCAAACACCTGCCCTGCGAGCTGGTTCCGCTCTACTTCGAACTGGACGGCACTTTCCCAAATCATCCCGCCAGTCCGATCGAACCTGAGAATATGGCCGATCTGCAAAAGAAGGTTCGCGAGGTCGGAGCCGATATGGGAGCCGCCTTCGATGGCGACGCGGACCGGATGTTCCCGGTCGATGAGCATGGTAATATCGTCGATGGTTCGCAGCTTACGGAGATCGTCTCCAACAGCCTGTTGCGCAAATTCCCAGGCTCGACGATCCTCTACAACCTGATCGTCTCCAAAAGTGTGCCAATACTGGTCGAAAAACTGGGCGGTACGGCTGTTCGGACACGCGTGGGCCATTCCTATATCAAAGCGGAGATGCGCGATCGGAACGCTATATTCGGAGGCGAACATTCAGGACATTTTTATTTCCGCGACAACTGGTTCGCCGATTCCGGTCTGATCGCCTTCCTGATCATGTTGGAACTGGTCTGTGAGGAAGACAAGACCATCTCGGAGCTCCTGAAACCTCTGGATCGTGGCGTACGCAGCGGAGAGATCAATAGCACGGTCAGCGATGCCAAAAGCAAGTTGAAGGCTCTTGAGGAGCATTACGGCTCCTCCGCCGAATCGGTGGATAAACTGGATGGTATCACGGTCAATTATAAAGACTGGTGGTTCAATGTCCGCGCCTCCAACACCGAACCATTGCTGCGCCTGAACGTCGAGGCTGACAACCACGCCTTGATGGAAGAGAAACGCGACGAGGTCCTGGCCTTCATTCGCAGCTAAACTTCTTGTATTGTGTCTCTGGTCGATCTTCAGTATAAAAAGATCGACCAGAGACCTGCTCCTCATTGCAAAAGCATCCCGATTAAGCTATGCTCCAAAGGAGCATTATGAGAAGTTTTCGTGGGGAATAAAGGCATGTTGAATACTAAATTGGACTGGAGAGAAATCGATTCCCTGATCATGCTTTTAAACAAGCAAGGAATCACCTATCTTTGGGGGAATGGTTCTGCCACAAACGAAGATAGTAAAGATGTGACTCCAACCCAACTGATTCAACGGCTGGCTGCATGTAACTACCCACTCGTTGAACATGCCAGTATTTCCCTGTTCATCTTACATCCAGAGTTTGCCCCCGCGATTATAGAAGCGCTCAAACTCAGTCCAGATGATGTCGCTGAAAACATTGCCGTTATGACCTTAGCAACACTCTACCTTCAACAGTGGTGGTTTTTTAGGCTGACTACATCGTCAGGTAAACTTCCAGATTTTCCTGAGACCCCCTTCGCTTCCCTCTGGGAGGAGCGCCACTTGCCACCGCCCGATGACGGCTATGGTATGACAGGACTACTGGCCTCGCAAGACTATCAACAACACCGATATGGCCTACCCCTCAACTTCCTGGATGACTGGCAAAATCAGATCAATCATCTTTTTGCTCAAGAAGAAGCTCATACACGTAAAATATCAAACGAAATCGCTGAAAACCTCGTTCAATTAAGTAGATTAAA
>DASSXK010000302.1:0-6524 GCA_035703945.1 Ktedonobacteraceae bacterium
AAGCGTACTATCTGTTCCAGCGCGATACCATCTTCCCGGGCCTGCTGAATTGTCTCCTGTGTCACCTGATACCAGCCGCGCTCAGGCTCAAATTCACTGATACGTTGGAGTTCAGAAACCAGATACAGATCGCTCACTGGATTAATCGGTTCCAGCAGGCCAGCCTCATCCAGTCGCCATTGTGGCTCATGGATGGCAGTCGAATTTCCATTATCAAGCACCTTTTCCATCGGAGCAGCGGTCAGGGCCGGTAACAAATCCTGCTCCCATAAGGCGTTCTGCAAGGCTTCCAGATCAGTGGCCGCCACTTCTACAATCGAGTCCGAGAGTTGGCGACCAAGTAAACCCTTCAAGCGTTCATCAGCCTGCATGGCTTTTAAACGAGCCGGATCAGCTACCTCCAAAAGGACCCGATCATGCCAGAGTTCAATTCGCCGAGCCTGCCGATCCCATTGGTTCAGCGTATAACTGACATTCTGGGGCAGTTCGGCATTCGAGGCCTCTTCCAGTGTCTTCACAATTTCTTCGGCGTTGCTGCCCAGTTGAAAAGCATAGGTAACACTTGAACGCGTCAAACGATACTGCGCGACCTGTTCAAGGCGCACACGCTCCGCGAAGCGATCAAGCTTAATCAAAAGAGACTCGGAGACAGGAGACATTACGAGTAGCTCAAAATTCGCTTGCACAATTAAACGCCCTTCAGCCTGTTCAGACAGCATCGGCTGCTTATCACTCATCAAAGCCGAAGATCCTGGCAAGCGGTTGAACCTGTTTAATCCGCGCTCCACCTCAACCATTCCCAGCCAGGCCAGCGGACCATTGATAATTGCGCGGATAAACCCACCCTCAACCATGTGCCAACCATCACGGTGCGTTAACCAGCCACGTTTGAGCCGAAAATCCAGACCATAGGGATTACAACCAACCGAATATCGTTCGGCCCGAGGCCCATAACGGCGAGGAAAAAGCAGATAGGGCACATACAACTTTGTGCGAGAAATAAACGCCGCAAACAATATAGTGTCTCGCTCTGGCTCATGCAGAATGCGCTCTATCACGGCTTGTCTGGAATGAATGGCCTCTTCAGGCATTGGCTCGGTCGGAGCGGGTTGAGGGCGCACAATCACATCGGGCAAATAGAGCAGCTCATTCCAGAATGGCATATGAAGCCAGGTGCGATAACATCGTTGCACTCGCTCGACCACCGATAGCGAGAAAAAATCCTCGGCGGGGGCTGCGAAAAGCGTATTTTGCTTGATGAAAGCCAGATTCAACTGTATTAAAAGCAAGCGGATAAAAAGTAATTGAGGAATATCCATCTCGCTGCGCACCTGGTCCAGCGCGGCCTCCGGAGCAAGCTGATCAAGAACTGTTCGCAAGGCTGGACGCGAGAGCAAACCATTTGCCAGTAGCGAAAATCCTTCACGGGTTTTGCCAAGCAATGAACAATAGAGATACAATTTCCGCTGAAAAAGTCGGGCATTCTCGTTTACATCGGAATTGGAGACACCAATGTCCCGCGTCTCTTCAAGTACGTCAGTGGTCTTTTGCAGACTCTCAACCGCTCCAATAACCGCTTTAGGCGCGATAATAATCCCGTCATAGACGCCATTGGCATAATCACGACCCGCAAAATTGGTCTGCTTACCCCAGAAGACCAGACCTTGCAACAGGAGCTGGCGCAGAGCCATTTCAAACATCCCATGCGGATGCGGCGAAGGGTACAAACTTCCAGTGCTGCTCCGAGGAGCCTGAGGATCAGTCGAAGGAGTCACAGCTCCTTTCTGGGTCAGATAAAGCGCAAGATCGCGGCTATTGGCTCGCCCACCACAACTCACAAGCTCAAAGAGAATGAGATGCTCGACCTCTCCAAGTTCATGCAAGGTATTCTTCAGCAGGGTAGAATCAAACAAGCGTGGTGCCAGATCGATTGCCAGCAAGGATGAAGAGGAAACGTCCTGCTTTGCGCGTTGTCCCCTGGCCGATGGCTGCAAATTCCGTGCTTTGAGCAGCGTTTGCAAATGGGCGGAGGGCACCGTACTCAACAGGTCGATATCACTCTGATCCATAATTATCCTCCTGGTGGACCAGAGGAGCCAGCCCACGACGTTTTAGTTCATCAAGCAGACTCTCTGCCCCCTGCCTTCTCAGGATCAAGACCTGAGGTTCAGGAGCCTGAACCATCTGACTTTCTAACGAGGTTGTGGCGTTAAGCTCCCGCAGCACCATCGCATCAGCAACCTCGACAAAACTCACACCAGTATACAATCTCATCTGAGCGTAATTTTGCAGCCAACGTTCCATCTTCCCGACCAGATGCAGATAACTTTCAGCCTGCTCAGGAAAGCGTTCAGCGTAGTCACGCAAGAGATCCAGCAAGGCATCAGGTCGCAGGCCACGATTAAAAGCGGCACTCAGCGAGCGTGGAGACAGACGATACACCAACCTGCGTCCCCGCGTACCTGCGCTCTCCGCGAAGGGTTCAAGCTGCTGTAAAATCGGCCAGCTTGCAGGTTCAGCGGAGAGCAACAGGTCCTCCGCCTCGGTAATCTGAAGCGGCAGTTGTTCTGACGTCCTATGACCAAACGCCATAACTTCCTCAGCCTGGCTTCCAGCCGAGTCACGCAAAAGAACCGAGGCATGAGCATTTAAACGAAATGCCAGCAACTTCCGATCAGATGTGCGGGCAATATCACAAATTCCCCACCAGTGGAGCGCTCCTTGAAGCAGGCGAGCCAGATAACGCCCCTCCACAAGTAACCATTCATTGAACTGAGCAGGGCGTAAAGGTCGCCCCTCTTGCTGCTCAAACCACCAGTGAGGGGTTGGATAGAGCCGTTGCCGCCGCTGCAAAAAATATGGGCTGAGCTTGTAGACAAAGCTCGCAAAAGAATTAAAATTAATCCACTGATCGGAAGGCACTTGAGCAATCAAACTCATGAGAGCCTGCCGTGCCTCCTTGTTTTCGCCAGAAAGCTCACCAGGACGTAAGGCAGGCTGGCGGACGGCCGTGGTACGGCAGCGCAACTGCAAACCATCTTCCTGCAATTCGAACAGTTCATCATACGAGCTTTGATCCAACCAGAGCCGAAAAAGATCACGTGCCAGATCCAGATGAGAAATATCCAGCAGTACCTGGGCGGCATTTGGTAGTGCCTGCCAGGTTCCAGCAGTTTCATCCTGATACAAAATCCCGCTCAGCCGCAACAACCGCAAGGCAAAGCGTAAGAAAGCAAGCGTAAACTGATGGTCCATCTGCTTTCTTAAAGCGCGTAGGAAGTTCTGGGAAAAGGCATCAGAAGGCGCAGGAATAACCATCGAACTATCTGACATGGAAGTGCCATAACGGCTACTTTGTCCAGGATTATCAAGTGAGGTCGTGATACGCGAGGAGTTATGTTCAACAGGCTGATTTTGCAAGGCTCGCGCCGTAAGTAACAGGTCCGAGAGCAGGCGGCCAGGAGAGCTTTCCTGAAGTTCTGGGGCGTGCCCATTGGTGGCCTTCACATCGGAAACATCAAAGAGTGCAATCGGAACCGTGACACGCAGCGCTGATCTAACTTCGGCTGGCACCACCCAGACCATATCCAGCAAGGCCCCCGTCATACCGATGCGCGACTGCGTATTATTCGAGGTTGTGCGAAAAAGTAAGCCTTTATTTTGTAAAACAACCAGGATGTTTTGTAACTCAGCCGGTGTCCCAAGCTTAAGCCGCTCCGCTAATCCCTGGAGATCTTCGTGTGGGATAGAGCCACCGGCCAGCGTCAAGGCGGCAATTAACTGCCTTTGGGGTTTATCGAGCGTTCCAACAACCTTGCGAATTGCCTCTGGCTGCTTTATTGCCGCCCCAAGAGCCTCGGATAGCTGCTGTTTATTGCGGCCCGAAGCTGGAACATCGTATTCGCGTGCAATTCCGCGTAGATCGCTCAGCCCCAACTGATTTAGAATAATCACAATTCCTTCATCTGAACCCAGATCCCGCAAAACGGTCAAACGCGCAAACTGGCCTGTACCGATACCAGCTTTTGGGGTGGTCAGGCGTCCCCTCGCCCCATCTGCTGTCATCTCAGAGGGAAGCACCGCCGTAGTGGCTGAAAGCAATGGGCGCGTCTCAGGCGCGGGGGAGCTTACAATCACATCAAAGCTCAGAGGATGAGTAATCCACTGGTAGAGTAAGGCCGCAGCATGTTCACAAAAAGCCTGAGGTGAAGAACAGGTACAATGTGCAATCCAATCAGGGCCATCCTGCGCCTCAATTTCAACCTGATAACGCAGATCACCTGTAAACCCTTGCTCTAATATATCAGTTGTTATTGACGCTAAAGTAGGGTGCTCTCGGGCCATAACACTCAGATCAACGATACCTGAGAGCACAGCGCCCTGACGTTTCGTTGATTGAACTGCACCAAATCTTGAGTAATCTTGCCCCGGCCCTGCCGCATGCAATCCGGCCATGCGAATTACATCCGTTGCCTTCAAACGCTGGAGCATGGGGGGAACTACTTCATCCATAGTTCTTCTACTACGCCTGTTGCTCTAATCAATTTGAATATTATTCCCACTATGATAGCATGAGCTATAAAAGGGGTCAATCAATTTTACGATTCTTGTTTGTATGGTGTAGAAACGAAAAACTAATCCCCTTTAATCAGTTTAACGCCAGAATCAGGATTTTTCTATGTAAAACGGCCTAAATTTCCAGGACCAGCAAAATAAAGCTCTAAGGACAGGCAGAGTAAGCTACCCACGCCTGTTTAGCGGTCTTCCAGTTCGTACATCAGATTGGCAACGGTTGCCAGTGCAGCCGTCTCGGCACGTAAGATACGCCGACCCAGGGTAACACTGCGCGCTCCATGACGTTGAGCCAAACGTACTTCATCAGCCATCAAACCGCCTTCGGGTCCAATAAAAAGATAGACCATTAACTGCTCATCATTCCCAGGCTGACGGCCAGCAACAGCCTCCGTCAAAACCTGGCGCAACGTCAGATCCTGCTCTTCCTCCCAGGGAATCAAGGCCAGGGCATGTGCTGGTAGATCGGCCAGGGCATGCATCATTGGACGAATTGGAAGCAAGTCTGGTCTTTTTGCACGTCCACATTGCTCGGTTGCCTCGGCAATAATTCGTTGCCAGCGTTGAAGCTTCGCAGAACCGGCGTCCTCTAGCCCGGCCATCGAGCGGCGGCAGAGGATCGGGGCAAAGGTTGAGACACCCAGTTCGGTGCCTTTTTCAAGAATCCACTCAAAGCGAGCCGATTTCAGCAATCCCTGACAGAGCACAATCTGGACCGGCGATTCGCTTTTCCCACGCCTTCGCTCAATAAAGCGAACTTTCACACCACCCTTGTTGCTTTCCGCAATCTCGGCCAGCAGTTCATCGCCACTATCATCTAACAAAATCAACTGCTCTCCCAGAGCCAAACGCAGAACATCGCGAACCTGATGGGCCAGCTTATCAGGCAGACTCAACTCATAGCCAGCTTCCAGTCCAGCCACTACCTCTGGCTCAATGAAGAAACGATGCATGCTTCCCGATCCTCTCTACCTTTACGAGCCTACTTTGTCATAATCAGCGTCACCCAGTCATCGATCATCACATGATTCACGAGTTTCAGGCCTGCGGCCAGCAGAGGTTCTTCGGCTTCGTGGCGGCGATCAGCAATAATCCCACTGGCGATCAGCAGTCCGCCAGGCTTCAGAACTGTTGCCAGTTGAGGAGCAATCGCCCCAATGACGCGTGCAATGATATTTGCCAGAACCAGATCGTATTGATCGGCCATCCGGGCGGCTTCCTGCTCGTTCAGCTCGCCGAGCACATTTGTAATCCGGTCGCCAAGTTGATTCACTTTGGCATTGGCATCCGAGCTTTCCACCGCAACACTGCTATTATCAATCCCATAGACACTTGCAGCCCCAAGTTTCGCGGCAGCCAGAGCGAGAATCCCCGAACCGGTTCCGACATCAATCACACGCATCCCCTCGCGGGTCAGCAACTCTACCTGTTCAAGGCACATGCGGGTTGTCGGATGCAGGCCGGTCCCAAATGCCATACCAGGGTCAAGTTCCAGCACCACCTCATCCTCCCTGGGAGTATACTCACGCCAGGAGGGTCGGATCACCAGCCGTTTGCCAATATGCGTGACATGATAATAGTCTTTCCAGGCGTTTGCCCAGTCCTCTTCGTTCACCTCTTTGCTGGTTAGCTCGCCGACAAAGTGTTCGCCGATGCTGGAAAAATGCCACAACCCCTCGGCGATGCGCTGGCGGATCTCCACTTCCTTGCCATCAATCGGCAGATAGGCGTGCACCAGGACCGGTTGACCCGTCAAGACACGATACTCCTGACCCTCGTCAATTAACTCTATTGGCTCCTCTATCGCAACGCCACCAGGGGCATAGCCGCTGAGCAGCTCGCTCACAGATTCCACCGCTTCCGGGTGAGTTCGCACCGTTAATTCTAACCAACGCATCCTTTTTTCATCCTCTTAGCTTGTAGTTATTTGAAACGAACGAGAGGGCGCAAAT
>DASSXK010000322.1:0-7033 GCA_035703945.1 Ktedonobacteraceae bacterium
GAGACCAGAGCCAATATCGGAGAAAACGAGTGTTTCGACGCCTTTACGCTCCGTACTCGCCCAGGTTTGCAGCCGTTCGAGCTGGATATCGAGATCCGCCTTTTGTCCATGCCCGCTCACCCGACCAGAGAGAACCAGCAATCGCCCATCGATGTTCCCCACCAGGCGCTCGACCTCAGCACGCGGGACGCGAACTTCACGACCCATCGGCACGGCCTGGATGCGGCCCGCCTTAATCCAGCGACGGACGGTGATGGGATGGAAGCCTAACGCATGAGCTGCTGCTCCGATACGTAAGAGCGTGTGTTCGCGCTTTGCCACGAAAACTGGTTCACCTTTCTCTCTATTTGGAGGGATTCGTTTCCTGATGAGCATCGTTGCCCATCCCTTACTCAACTGGCAAAGGCGGCCCCAGCAACTCCATCCCATGGGAACGCCATACTCCCGGCTCTTGCGGGGGCATCGCGTTGGCCCTGGTCACTTCGCGGAAAAAGGCTTCCATTTTCCCAGCAGGGAAAAACGCAACGAGAATCCGGCCACGTGCCTCGCCGACAAAGGCCCAGACATGGGGAACCTGGCGAGGTGCCATCAGCGAATCTCCTGGCAGAAGGCGAAAACGTTCTGTCCCCACCTCGAATAAGAACTCTCCTTCGAGGGCATAAAACCATTCATCCTGGTCAAAATGCAGATGGCGTGCCGGACCACCTTTGGCATGGAAAGTGTTCTCCAGGATAAAAGGATCACCTGGATTCGGCGTACTTACCTTGAAGGCAATGGTGCTAATGCCCAACCCGCGACTCTCGCCTTCTCGATCAGCACCGGCGGCGAGAAGCAAAGCCGAGGGCTGATCAGCGGATCTGGATTCGCTCATAACTCTTTCCTCTCGATAACGGACAAGCAATGGTCAAGCCTTGGAGATAAAAGCATCCTTTCCCCTTTTTTGGGTCGATTGCTCTCAAAAAGCCGACTGAACGTCAAAGGGTCAAAAAAGATAAGGAGAGTCTACAATAGATAGATAAATTTGGCAACTGTCAGCAACCCTTCGCTCTTTCAGGGGCTTAACTTATTCCGAACCATCTTTACCAAACCTCAAAGAGCTGACGCACAAGTATCTCTTGATCTGCCTTTCTAAATGTGTATTCTGTTCTACCGCTTTCTGCTCTTTGCCCTTTCGTCTCCTTGATTAGTCCCAGTAGCTTGGGGGAAGCCATGCATTCGGCACGTCCCAGCCGCCACATCCTCACTGTCTAGTTCGAAGGGTCGGAAAAGGTGGAGACGGTGTAAGGGAGGAGGTTTCTGGCGGAGACGTTCCCACCGGCTGTACGTGATAGGAGCAACCCCAAAGAATTCGGCTGCCTCTTCGATGGTTAGCCCTTTTGCCTTGCGCGCATCGCGTAATTCCTGCCAGATGGCGAGAACTATGGCCAAGAGGGCAGCGAGCATCTGGTTAAGCATGTTCACAAGGTGTTGCAGGTGGTTCATGAGTTTTCTCCCTCCACGTCTTACTTGCTGGTAGTGATATCGTAGCAGAATTTTCCTCTCATGAACATGTCGTTTTGCATGAATACTACCATTTCTGGAAACATTAGATGAAACAACATCCTACATGTTTTTACGTTCTTTCAGGGAGTAACAACCATCGTACCTTGTGCAGAGAGGGGCTATCGGTGTTTGCTCTAAAGAACGGAGTGGCCAAGATATAGTTTTTTGGAAAATTCCTCAACGAGTTTTTCCGACGAGTTGACCAGAACCGAGGGGACTCGTACTCTGGAAACCAGCGGCAAGAGTATGGGGAACAAAGGGCGCAGATGGAGTGGAGTGAGCGGACCGGTCAGCAGACGCGGAATATGGGATGTTGCGGCGCGAGCTTTCTGTACTCGTCTATGGGAGCGTCTGGACTGATAGCGAACCCTCTGCTGGCGCCCGGCGCCTTGCTGACAAATTCCTTCAGGAGAGCGGCGCACAGGTCCATATCCTTGATCTCCTCGACGCTGACCTTCTCTTCCCTTCGATCATGATAGAGCGTGCAGCCGCCTGCCGCTCGGACGTTCTTGACCCAATCTGATTGGGCGAAGCCTGCAGCGAGCCAGCGCTCTCCTCTCGAGTGCAGGACGAAGAGGGGAACAGTATAGATTTTGCCACTCTTGCGACCGGTAACTTTGATGAGGTACGCACCCGGTAGCAAGCCGAGGCGCACTATGGTGATGTATATGCTATCGATCAATTTCTGTCCCTTTGGCAAATAGGAAGCTTTCTTTGGCACAGTAGGTTCTCCTTATGTCTTACTCTCAGGACAGTTGGAAGTGAGAGAGCAGCAGTCGATCCGCAGGAAAAAAGCCCTTCAAGACAGGGCGCTTTCTTTCTTCATTCTGTCTTGGATGCGCAATGAGGGACTTTATAGGTGTTCATTTCGTAACAGTTTATCACTTCGGGAAAGGGATGAACAAGGGTGAGAAATGAGGCTCATGGCCACTTTTGGTGATAACCTCTGCAATAAATGAGAGCAAGCAAGAGAGAGATGAGCTTATTATAGAGTGCATGAGTGTATGAAAGGAGAGTGTTTTACTTGGAGTGAACCCCTCTGACCGGTTCATGCACACTTTCGATGACGCAGATGTGATAGACTAACCGTATCTGTCGTTTCCTACCCTTCTTCGGATTTAAGCCTAATCCATGATCCAACCAACCCTTTTACTCGGTCTGCCTGCTCACCTGCGCCTAAATCAGATCGAGATCACGCCACAAACACTCATCTTGTCCCTGGCGGTAGAAACAGTCGAAGCCGCTTGTCCACTCTGTGAACTCGTCTCTCATCGAATTCACAGTCACTACACTCGTACGCTCGCTGATCTGCCCTGTGGAGGAAAAGCCTTGCGGCTCCTGGTACAGGTTCGCCGCTTCTTTTGCGGAAATAGAGCCTGTCCTCGGAAGATTTTTGCTGAACAGTTGCCCGAACTGACCAGCGTGTATGCCCGACGCACCACGCGAGGCACTGAGACCCTTGCCAAACTAGGCTTTGCACTGGGAGGAAAAGCTGCCTCTGCTCTCAGCCAACATCTTGGTCTGGAAAGTTCTCGGATGACGATTTTGAGAATCCTTCGCCAAACTCCTCCACTTTCAGTGGCAACGCCGAAAATGCTTGGCGTGGACGATTGGGCATTTCGACGGAGCAAAACCTATGGCACGATCCTCATCAATTTAGAGGATGGTTCCCCAGTGGATCTGCTCCCCGACCATCAAACTGGGACACTGGAAACCTAGCTCAAAAACCATCCGGGAGTACAGCTCATCAGCCGTGATCGTGGTGGCGAGTTTGCTCGTAGAGCCAAGCAAGGTACTCCAGAGGCTCTGCAGATAGCTGATCGCTTCCATGCTCTCCGCAATCTGGCAGAAGTGGCCGAAAGAGTGCTCGGAAAGCATCGCCAATCGCTCAAAACCATTCACCTGGTCACGACTCCAACAGCGACTTCTGCCTTGCAGCGTCACCTACATCCCGAACGCGAACAACCTAAGCAACGAGCACGGGCAAAGCGTGTTGAGCGATACGAAGCCGTCCAACTCCTGATCAAGCAAGGACTCTCGCACAAAGAAATCTCGCGTCGGCTTCATCTGCATCGGGAGTCGGTCATTCGCTATGCCCGCGCGGAGACATTTCCTGAACGCGCAGAACTCCCAGCTCATCCCGGCATTTTGGCTCCCTATGAGATCTATCTGCGCACGCATTGGATCGAAGGGGAGCGCAATGCCGTCGGCCTCTTCCGCGAATTGACGGCTCGCGGATAGACCGGCTCTCGCATGACGATTGAACGGTTTCTGCTGGGTCTGCGCCGAATGGAACAACAAGGGAGCGAAGTGAGTCAAGCAGCGACTTCCGTCGAACTGACGCCACGCCGCGCGGTCGGATTGATGTTGCGCCGCGCTCTTGACCTCACCGACGAGGAGCGCACGGCGCTCCGGCAGGTCTGTCAGATCCACGCTCAGGTCAAGTGTCTCAATACGTTGTTCCAGCAATTTGCCCAAATGCTGCGGGATCGCCGAGGGGAAGAATTGGATCAGTGGCTCCATGCTGCTTTCCACGCGGGCATCCCTGAATTGCGAGCTTTTGTGAAAAAATTGCGCCAGGATCAGCAGGCGGTCCAAGCTGGATCGGTTCTCAAGTGGAATAATGGTATGGTTGAAGGGCATGTCAATCGCTTAAAGTTTTTAAAGCGCAGCATGTATGGTCGTGCGAACTTTGATCTGCTTCGGTTACGGGTCTTGCATCATCGAAAGTGTGCATGAATCGGTCAGAGGGGTTCACTCCAGACATTCTCCTTCGTTCTCGCTCAACGTGCGGTGCCGCATGGGCACTGGTCATCTTTAGCGATCGTGTGCCATCCGGTCAGTATGGAAATGCCATCATTACTCGGACTTCCGATAATCGACCGTATGACTGCACGACTGGCGATAAGATTGTCTATCCTGGTCAGACCTCATGTTATTCTGGAATGGTAGACGATCCTGACTGGACAACTGCCTGGGCTGCTGGCATGTACAGGATAGGAAGCGCTAGCTGGAGCCAGAAAGCCCGCACACAAGCATTTTAACCCTCTCTCTGGCTTCCTGGGGTCTAGCGGCTGGTCTGCAGATTTCCAAGGCCTACCTTTCTCAGGCCGCTAGACCCTAGAATTCACTCACGAACAAAATGTTTCATTGTTCCCTGGGTAGTGGCACACGAGAGAAGGATATGGTAGAGAGTTAAGATAAGAAAAAATCAAAAGTGACCAAAGATGAATGGCCGCTGCTTGAGTGGCAGAGAGCGTTGGAAGCCTGCCGGAGCGTGTCTGTTTGCGTCATCTGAGAGGAGATCGTATGACCCTTTCTGATCGTATATCTCTGGGTACGTTGACCATAGGAAGAAGAAAAGGTATGACGTTGAAGTATTCTCCAGTGTCAGTCGCTGCTGATTACACCACGTGTAAAAAAAACAATCGATGTAAAAAGACAGTTCACCGTTCTTCAAATGAATATTGATTCGCAGGATTTGGCATCAAATCAGAGCACTTCTTTACTACAGACTTAGCCTTTTCCCTCGGCGGCTGATAGTATGTTCCTTTCGGAATCCGACTACTTCGCAGGCAGAGCGAATAGCAACAGTATCACTCGATGGCTCGATAATTACACTACTAGCTCCATGCGCCTGGAAACGAGAGAGCATCTCTAGCAGCAAGATGCGTCCAAGACCGCGCCGCTGAAAACGCGGATGGACACTGACTGGCTCAATTTGAGCAACCTGCCGAGAAGGCTCAAACCAACCCAGGCATGAACCAGCAAATGAGCCATCAGGCGCGCAGATAACCAGATCAAGCTCTGGTCTATACAGCGACGTACGTATCACTCGTGCGCGCCATTCAGCAGTCATGGCTGTACTTTCAAAAGCCGTGCGATGCATCTCAGCGAATTCCTCTACTTCTGACTCCCCTGCCAGGGAACGAAGAAGGAAACCATCTGGCAACGCCGGAACAGGTGCCAGATCTACAAGTGTCTGGTGAAGAGAGACATAACAGTCATTCACCTCGAGCACAAAACCATGCGTTTCAAGCATTTGCTGTCGCTCTCGATCATCGTCCCGAAACTCAGCCCAGTAAGGAAGTGGATACCCGCGCTCCTTATCGCGCTGATGGAATCGCTTGTCGGCCCAGGAGAAAAGTACCGCTTCTACCTCCTGCATCTGAGGACCAGGCAGGATGAAGAAATCCAGCGCTGCCCAGGAGTATTGCCAAGCCGCGAAACCAACAACCTGACCTTGAGCATTCTCCCAGAATGTGGCATCATGTCCTTCATTGATAATAGGCGAACAGAGCCGCCATGACAGGTCAATCACGTGACGACAGGCAACGGGCATCTTACGGACGAGGTCAAGGACGCGAGGCACATCGGTCTCTCCGCGAAATACATGCTGAGTAATAGACATCGTACTATCCTTCTTTTTGGCAAATTTTAATGAAATGCTTCTACACACAAACATGGCTAGCATTAGCTATTTTAAAACGCATGAACCTTTACAGAAAAGACTGTTCACAACACAACTCCTCAATAAATCACGGAGCCGCCAGAAGTACCTACTCACCGCTATCAACCTCGCTTAAGGCGAGTTGTTCAATGCGACTGAGTAATTCCTCGTCAACCTGATTCGCCAGCTGTTGGACCACATATGTAGCGAGATCGGCTACAGTGGGGGTTTCAAAAAGGAGCTGCAATGGTAGTTTGAGACCAAAGATTTCCTGAACATGAGTAGCAAGCTGCGTGGCTAACAATGAATGCCCACCAAGTTCAAAGAAATTATCGTATACGCCAATCGGCGCGACGCCTAGTAGGCCCTCCCAAATCTTTGCCATACTTCTCTCTACTTCATGACGTGGCTCAACATAATCGAAGGGGAGCGTCGGCCGTGCATATGCAGGTTGAATATCTTGTTGATCCTCAGATAGAGTCGATCTTTTTTTATGCTTCACCCAAAGATCAAATCGCGCAGCAAAATCACTCGGTGAGACAATCACCTCGTCGAGTGTCAGCAGAGTTACTACACGATCAAAAGCTTGAATTCCCTCCTCTGTAGTCATGCTATAGTGTTCTATGCCTGCATGAAATGCTGAGTACTGTTGCAGTTCTTTCGTCCTTGCTGTTTGCTCCCATACATCCAAGTTAATACAGAGCCAGGGAGTTGCCCCTTGTATATTGCGAACCTTAGCAAATGCATTCATAAAAAGATTTGCTGAGGCATAGGCAGTAAAACCCAGTCCTCCCAGGGTCGCTGCATTCGATCCGAATAACAGGCAGAAATCCAGTTCCCGCCCCTGAAGCATCTCTTCCAATACACGAAGGCCATAGACTTTCGCTTGAAACTGTTCTTCAGAGAGGGCTCTGTTGGTCTCAGTCATCGATCGGTAGATAGAGTCACTGCTCGTAGCACCTGCGGCGTGAATGATACCATGCAAACTACCAAATTGTTGCTCAATCAGTTGCATTGCAGCAACCATCTGTTGCCTGTCAG
>DASSXK010000613.1:0-5356 GCA_035703945.1 Ktedonobacteraceae bacterium
ATCAAAAGGCCGCACCATTTGCCCAGATCACTCTGAACTCGATCAACACCGCGACTCCTGATCAGCCTACCCTGAATCCCGTTCCTTATCATGGGATACAGTACGTGGGAATCCCGCAATTCCAGGCGGTGGGGCAGCAGATCAGTGAAATCATTTCATCAGTGATTGCCGGAAAGACAACGGTAAGTGCGGCGTTGCAGCAGGCTGATCAACTGCTGGCATCCCAGGTTAATAAGAGCAATACCGCCGGGTATTAGCCTTACTTTCTATGAGAAACAATAGGCCCGGGTGGGGAGATATTGCCTGTTTCGTATAGTCACTCTCTTCACCTGGATCTATCCTGGCTTGCCAGGCACTTCGATACTCTTACTGGAAAGGCATGTGCTATGAATGAGGCGTACTCTTCTCCAACGCAAAGCGGTCAGACACTTGTGGCGGGATTGCCCAGCACATCCATCAGCGCGTTACCTCCACGTGTGAAGCGGCGGCGGCGAATCACCTGGCTGCATCTTCCCGCGCTTGTGTATATGCTTGTCTTGACCCAGATTCCTTTTGTCCTCTCGGTCTGGTTTAGTCTGCACTCCTGGAACCTTTTGCAGCCTGACCTGGGGTTTCCATTTGTTGGTCTTTCGAACTTCGTCAACGAATTTACTGCTGATCCAGATTTCTGGCCCGTGATCGGGCATACGATAGAGTTGGTATTTGGAGCTACCTTGTTGGCGCTGGTGGCGGGGACGATTCTGGCCTTGCTTCTCAACCGACCAATCTGGGGACGGAACATTCTACGGGGACTTGTCACGGTGCCATTTCTGGTCACGCCCTCGGTGATGGCCCTGGTCTGGAAGAATCTGATGCTCAGTCCCGATTTTGGTCTGATCGACTGGTCGTTGCGGGCGGTGGGTCTGCCGGCGATTCCCTGGTTTTCTTCGTTTCCGCTGGAGAGTGTCACCTTTATTGTGGCCTGGGAGTGGACGCCCTTTGTGATGCTGGTCTTGCTCGCTGGCCTGCAAGCCATTCCTGGCGAGGTGATTGAGGCTGCCAAAGTCGATGGGACCACGCCCTGGGCGACCTTCTGGTGGATCATTTTTCCGATGTTAAGGCGCTCCTATGAGGTGGCTCTGTTGTTCGGAACGATTTTTATCTTTCAGACCTTTGGCGAGATCTACTTAACGACTGGTGGTGGACCAGGAGTGGCAACCAACACGTTACCTTACTATACCTATAAGACGGCCTTTGGGGCCTGGCAGATAGGGCAGGCTTCGGCCCTGGGCGTTATCGGGGTCGCGATTGCTATTCTGGCCGCCCGAGCGATGCTGCGCTTTACGGCTGATAACTCCCCGGAAGAAAGGAGCTGACAGATGACCGAAAGAAGAAGTTGGATTCAACCATTCTGGACGATACTGACCTACCTGCTGGTGCTGGCGATGATTTTCCCGGTGATCTGGATGGTGATTACTGGTTTTAAGCAGGAAGCGGACGCCTATAGTTCAACGCCAAGCTTGTTTTTTCAGCCCACATTGGATCAATTTCAACTGGCTCTTAATGCCGGCTTTATGGCGTACCTGTTTAATAGCATCATTGCCTCGCTGGTCTCGACGGCAATTGCGATGGTATTGGGGATTCCGGCGGCTTACTGCATGGTCTTCCAGATGCGCAAGAAATCATCGAATGACATGCTTTTCTTTGTGCTTTCAACGCGCTTTATGCCTTTTGCCGCTATCCTGATCCCGCTCTATGTGATTGTGGCGCGTCTGAATCTCCTGGACAATCTCTTTACACTGATCATCGTCTATACGGCCATGAATCTACCACTGATTATCTGGATGGCACGTTCCTATTTCATGGACCTGCCAAAAGAGGTCCTGGAAGGGGCCTGGCTGGATGGATGCAATACGGCGCGCACAATTATCAGAGTTGTCGTGCCGATGGCGGCCCCTGGCCTGATTGCAGCAACTCTGCTCTCAATCATTTTTGCCTGGAACGATTTCTTCTTTGCGGTAACATTAACCTATACGCAGGCGCCGACCCTACCAATTATGGTTGCGGTCTTTTCGAGTACGCAAGAGCTGTCCCTGGCAAAAGTCTCCGCGCTGGCCACGGCGATTATCCTGGTACCGGTCATTCTGGGAATCTATGCCCAGCGGCACCTTGTTCGTGGTCTAACGGGTGGTGCACTGAAGTAGTGTCAAACTACAAGATTTTGAAATGTGATCAAATCTGCATTATGCCTGAATATAGTAATGACCCGCTAAGGAAAGGATTCATACGTTATGCGAGCCATCATTATCGATGCCCCTGGCAACATTCGAGTGGGCAGCCTGCCAGATCCAGAGCCGCAACCTGATGAACTGCTGATACGAGTAGAGGCATGTGGTATCTGTGGCACCGACCTCCATCTGATAGATGGTGATTCTCCCCTGGCTCGCTATCCTCTAGTCCCTGGCCACGAATTTGCAGGCGAGGTCGTGGCATTGGGGAGTAATGTTGCCAGCAAAGGCGAGGCAGATTTGAGCATTGGAAGCAGAGTTGTCATCGAGCCGAACCTTTATTGCGGTCATTGTGAGAGTTGTCGGGCAGGACATGAGAACCTATGTCTCAACTACAAGGCGATTGGGGTTACAACCAATGGTGCTCTGGCAGAGTATGTGGTGGTGCCAGCCTCAAAAGCCTATGTTGTGCCAGAGGCGATCTCGTTGCGCGAGGCGGCACTGGTTGAGCCAATCTCGTGTGCGGTCCATGGGATGCATAGCCTCAATCCAAGGTCGGGCGATACCGCTCTGATCGTGGGAGCGGGGACAATGGGGATGTTGCTTTTACAGCTCCTTCTGCGTGGTGGGGCTTCGCGGGTGGCGATGGTGGACATCAATGCCCAACGACTGGTGCGCGCCGAGCAGCTAGGAGCGACCTGCACCTATACGACAATCAAGCAAGCATTACTTGATGAGCCGCGTGGCTTTCATTGTGTGATTGATGCGACCGGGGTGCCAGCCGTGATTGAGCAAGCATTTATGGCGGTCAAACGTGGTGGAAAATTTATGATATTTGGGGTTGCGCCAGCGGAGGCGTCCGTTTCGTTTTCGCCATTTCGCATCTATAACGAGGAGATCACGATTGTTGGTTCGATGGCGGTGCTTTTCTCATTTCAGGCGGCTCTAGATCTTCTCTGCGGGGGGATCATCACCACTGAGGCGATGCTGACAAGTGCACTTCCACTGGAGGACTTTCAAAAGGCGCTGAACATGGTGCGTCAGGGCGAAGGGATCAAGACGTTGATTTTGCCGAACGCTTAGGATGAACACCTGGGATGATTGAGATCCAATTCGGAAGTGAACCCCTGCATTCATGAGAGGTTCACTTCCTCAAATCAATGTTTCTTTACTCCTGGGGCATGGGCTGAGGCATGGGTTGGTTAGGAAACTGAGGGGGATAGTATGGGAAAGGAGGAGGTCCAGCGGGAGGCGGAACGCGGCGTGTCGCTGGTTGTGGGCGGTTTGGAGAGAGATATTGACCAATCAAGCCTCCAATCGCACTGAATCCGGCTCCCGCACCAAGAACGAGGATGAGGGTTTCAGCAACAACGGCCAGAACGTAATAGCCCGTCAAAAGTGGCTGACTGCCATTTGAGCTTGAAAGAGCAAGCGTGAAAACCAGGACATGCCCTATCGCAGCGGTAAGGCTCCCAAAAATTCCAGAGAAGAGACCAGCTAACGAACTTTGACTGACCAGACCTGTAATTTTACCCACCCAGATTCCCAGTAACAGAAAAACAATCGCCCAGATTACTGGCGCAACAAGGTAGAGAAAGGCGATAAACGAGGGAGAGGAGGTAACTCCAGGCTGAAGAGGTTCAGAGAATAACCAGACGATGCTTTGCAGGATGCCAAGACAAAGACCAATAATCACGGCAACCCGAAAAATTCTGACTCGCTGTAACTGTTCAGAAATCGTGTTTGACATAGACGCTTCCTTTTCTGTTCCTCTATCCGTAATACCCCATTCAATAACGTTGCTGAGGGTATCAAATGAGGGATAGAGTTTGTGGCTTTCCATAAGCCTTTATAAAACTTTTATCTTTTATGCTAAGATTTTATGGTCAGGCTATATATGGTACCAGTGTGTTTACTCACATCTTCTACACGCTGTAGACTCACTGCTTTAATTGCTTTGGTTTGATCGGCCGCCAGGTGTGCAAAAGCCGCATATCCCGATCCTGGTTGGTGGCGGAGAGAAAGAAACAGGCGTTAAAAAGGACCCTGGAGTGCAGATTGACTCCAGGGTCCTTGATTGGATCAGTTTTCAGCAGCGTGCGAGCGGTGAACTGTGCTTACTGGCGTATTGAGATCTGTTGCGTGATGAAGTTGAGTGCGACCTCGGCTACCTCACGCCAACCGTGATCAATGGTGAGTGAATGTCCGCGACCCGCAAATTCGTGGAACTCCGTGATGCCGGGGTTAGCTTGCTGGCGTTTATATTCAGCCGTGACAACTGCCAATGGGACAGTATGATCTTTCTCTCCCGCGATAAGTAAGAGGGGGCCGCGCTCAGGATTCCTGGTATTGACCTTATCTTCCGTCCAGGGGTTCAGATTGGCGGCCGCAGCCTGGAAAAGCGGTGTGCCCGAGCCAGGAGCTGCAAATGTCTCATACAGCTTGTGGGCCTCCTCTTCCTCGACCTCATTGGCGAAGGCATAACGGAACTGGTCATAGGTCAATGAGAAGGCTCGATTGTAGTTGGCCGGATTGCTCAGCACTGGCGCACCAACCTTGAGCTCGGAGAGAGGCAGTGGCAATACACCGCGAAAGCCGGTTGGATCGATGGCGACAGTCACTGCGGCGACCCCCTCGTCAGCCAGTTGCTGCGCGATGAGGCCGCCGAAGGAATGACCGATGATGATGGGCTTCCGCTTGAGCTGGTGAATTGCGTCGGTGTAGTATTGCGTTACTTGTTTGATCCGCTTGCGGGCAAATACATCCGGATCATCGTTGGCGGCCTCGACGGTTTCCGGATCGTCAGGCCAGCCTGGTGCGAGCGTTACGAAGCCTCGCTCTTCAAAGAATGTCCGCCAGAGGTCCCAACTAGACGAGAGGAGGAAGAGGCCGTGGACAAATACCACTGGCTGCTTGTTATCCGCGTTAGCACGGTCGATCTCTTGCTGTTCACGATTCGTGAGAGCTGTCATATCGTACTCCTTTTGGGGTATTGGTAGAAACTGTTTCACTCAATAAGTTGCTTGTTTGATCTCCTACTTGTTCGCGCTGACTCTGGCGGCTGCCTCGATCAGCTCGAATAACTGGAAAGGATGTGAGATGGTTGAAGCACGACTGGAGGTGATCGAGATGGTTGTGGCTTTCATGTG
>DASSXK010000736.1:0-6980 GCA_035703945.1 Ktedonobacteraceae bacterium
TAACATCTTTTTATAACTAAGCTAAGCACCTCTACCAATTGATAGATTACTCTCAACACCTGCGATAAACCTGTAGTATATCGTTTGAATCAGGTAAAGCGCTTATAATAGTCATTCTGGAGACAGTATAGCGGAGGATAAAAACGTCTTACTTGCAACGGAGAAAACAGGTGAGGTCTACTCCCTTTCAGTGTAAAACCGCACTGCTATCTTGACAGAAATGGCTTCTGAACCTCAGTGAGAAGAGTATTATCAATAGAAAAAAGAGTAGCATATTGAAGGTTGCATTGTCAATTGTTACAGATGTTTCCTTCAATCACGATACTGCTACTTGAAGCCAGTATTACCCTTAAAATAACCATCTACCTCCACCAATCTGCTCCTAAGCGCCGGTACAAATTTTTTCACCTCCCCTGAATCTCGCAGATTTCGCCTCTGCACGCTTATTTTCTGGTCTTACATTGCATCCAATTCAAGCAATCCCTCGTGACATTTCTATGAAGAAGTATCCTGAAGATAGGAAAAGGCTGGAAGATATGGTACAATCTACACTAACTCGCTCGTCATATAGAGGAATGAGAGGAAAGAAACAATGCATCGCCGAGCACCAGGGTTTCACCCAGGACTGATGACTGATATGTACCATCCAGATTCCGCCTATGTTAGCTGGCGTTCAGGCTACAACGGCCTGACGACCTTTGATCTGTATACACGTACAGCTCCCTTTGGAGGCGCTTACCTGCTGGTCGCCGGACTGGAAGCTGCGATGGAGTTCGTCCAATCCTTCTGCTATACACCGGAGGAGCTGAAGTTCCTGGCCCATATTCGCGACTACGACTCGGCTTTCCTGGATGAGCTTTCGAATATCCGCTTTACAGGCGAGATCAGTGCCCTGCCCGAAGGCTCGATCGCCTTTCCAAATGAACCACTGATTCGGGTCACAGCTCCTTTCCGCGAAGCACTCTTACTGGAAGCGGGTCTGTTGCAGGCGATTGGACTTTCAACCCTGATTGCGACAAAAGCCTCGCGGATCGTCTATGCCGCCCAACAGGGACATACCCGCCGCGTTGCCGAATTTGCCTTCCGCCGCGCCCAGGAGCCAATGACGGTCGCCCGAGCCTCCTATATTGGCGGCTGCTCCAGCACCTCGCTGTTGAATGCGGCTTTTGAGTACCGCCTGCCTGCTACTGGGACCGTGCCGCATGCCCTTGTCGAACTCTTCCCATCTGAGGAAGAGGCCTTTGAGGCCATTGCGGAGGCCTACAACCGCTACACACTGCTGCTGGATACCTACGACACCCGTCGTGCCATAGAGACGGCGATTCGGGTAGCGCTGCGTTCGCAGGAGCTTCAGGGTCACACGCTGGCAGCGGTCCGCCTGGATAGCGGGGATCTGACAGCCGACTCCCACTATGTTCGCGAACAGCTTGATAACGCTGGCCTCAACAATGTACGTATCCTGGCCAGTGGCGACCTCGACGAGTGGAAAATTACCGAACTGCTCAAAGCGGGTGCGGCCATCGACTCTTTTGGGGTCGGCACAACGTTGGGCAGCGGCGCGGGCTCGACAGAACGAAATATCGCTGGTGGGGCGCTGGGGGCCGTCTATAAAGAGGCTTCCTATCTTGATGAGGCCGGAACGGAGTATCCTAAGGTCAAGCTGGCTGGTCCTAAAACGACATTTCCCGGTAAGAAGGAAATCTATCGCCACCCCAACTGGCAGGAAGATGTCATCCAGCTTGTGCATGAACCTCGTCCAGACAACTATCATCGGATGCTGCGACCAGTTGTACGCAACGGTGAAATGGTTCCCGGCAGCCTGCCTCCTTTGACAGAGGTCCGGGAGCTGGCCCAACAAAACCTTGAAAGCTTACCCGAACGATACCGCGCCCTCTCAGTCGAACAGCCCTACCCTGTGCGCTTTAGCGATGGTCTGCAAGCGCTCCAGAAACAAGCTACCGAATACTTTGGCGGCTCGCTTCCACCACGTGGATAGAATGCATTCTGCGGCATCATTATCATCTCACAAATATTAGTCGTAAATTATCTGAAAATCTCGAGATCTTCAGCACCAATTTCAGGGTTGAAGATCTCGGTCTTTAAAGTAGCCTCATTTGTGGCCTTCACAACACGGGGATACAAGGTGCAGAGACACTTGACCGTGCCAATAGCTGCTCCCCGCTCTCCCCTCTCGCCGCAGAAAGCGCAAATATACCCACAAAAAGCTTAATCATTTATATGCACAAAAATTAAAGTAAGATTAGCATCTGATTAATCTTTTTATTGTTCACTTGCAGTTACAATTGCATCCTTCTATGCTAATCAGGAACAATCATTCATTGTGAAATATTGTTAACTGGATCATTAGAAAAAGCCATAATCATTTACTCCCTCCCCGAAAGGAGCAAATCATGACAAGTTGGGGCGATGCGATAGGTGCTGAATTTCAGCACGTCGTTACCTTCATAATTGCCTTTATCCCAAACCTCCTGGGCTTTATCATTATCCTGGGTGTGGGTTGGCTCATAGCCTGGCTGCTTGAACAAGGTCTGACTCGACTGCTGCGCCGCGTCGGCTTTGATCGCCTGGCCAGTCGCATTGGACTCACACGCTTCGAGCAAAATATGGGTGTCCATATGGATGCCGCAGATCTGCTTGGAAAAGTCGTATTCTGGTTTGTCCTGCTGATCTTCCTGGTGCCTGCCAGCAACGCGCTTGGTCTGCCAGCGGTCAGCAATACGATTAATACCCTGGTAAATTACATCCCGAACGTCTTCGTTGCGATTCTAATCCTCTTCCTCGGCACGTTGGCCGCGACGGTTGTTGGAGACCTGGTTCGTGGTGCGATCGGTTCCACCGGGATTGGGAACGCCAATGTCTTCGCAAGCATTGCTCGTGGAGTGATTATTGCTCTCGCAGCCCTGATGGCGCTTGAACAGCTTCAGATTGCACCAGCGTTGCTCAATGTCCTCTTCACAACGATTGTTGGTGGACTTGGTCTGGGTCTGGCCCTGGCCTTCGGCATCTCCTTTGGCCTGGGTGGTCAGGAAGCTGCCCGCCGCTGGCTCGCTCGTGGTGAAAATGCCCTGGGTACAGTCAGCCGTCAAGTCGATCCGGACCAGATGCGCCTTGGCGCACAACGTGCCAATCAAGAGGCTCAGATTCAGGCTGACCGTGAGGCACAGGCCCGCCAGGCACAGGTAGCAACAGCCAACGCTGCAACCTCTAACAACGCAGCTCCGACTCCTGTGAATGCGACAAACTATCCGCAGTCAAATGTGAATCAGGCAACGACCGAACAGCAGCCAGTCCCACCGGTGCAACAGCAGTCAAATGTGAATCAGGCGACGACTCAACAACAACCGCTGCAAACTGGATACCCTCAGCCCTACAACGATCCCCGGCAGGGCCAGGTCGCGAATAATCAGAATCGCGCCCCCGGTGCCGATGAGTATCCAACCAATAATCCCAATGCCACGCAACAATCTTACGTGGATACTCCAACAGAGACACGCCGGACCGATCAACCTCCTACCAATCAAAATTACTAGGTAATAGGCATTCATGCTTCAAAAAACCGGCCTGGAGATATTTTCCAGGCCGGTTTTTTTTGCGCAAATTATCGGACGGCTTTCTTTAGCACATCCTTTTCAGTATACTATCTATAGAGGCAGTAAAAACCTGATCAACACGATGTACTTTGTACATCCAGCCAGGGTCAGTATTGCTCAACTGCTTCAATGCCATGTCATTTCTATTCGGTACCTTCTAAAGGATAGGCAGAAAAATGCTTTTTTCAATCATTATGCCAGTGCTGAATGAAGCAACTATTTTAGAACAGCAACTCATCAATCTCCAACATGCCTGCGCCCACTATGATTACGAACTCCTGATTGTGGACGGCGGAAGCACTGACGACACTCCTCGCATTGGACAACGCTATGGACAAATGATTACGGCCCCAGGAGGACGATCCTCGCAAATGAACGCAGGTGCCACCGCCGCTCAAGGAGATGTCCTGCTTTTTCTCCATGCCGATACGACCCTCCCCAGAAATGCACTCGCCCTGATCGAGCATTATTTAAACAGGAATTCAGTCGTTGGAGGGGCCTTCTGCCTGCGTTTCGACCGAGGGAATCTCGCCTATCGTCTGGTTGCCTTGAGTACCAATCTGCGCTCGCGACTCTTTCAAATTTATAGTAGCAATCAGGCATATTTTATTCGTCATAGCAGCTTCAAGGCCATTGGCGGCTATCCCGACACCCCCTGGCTGGAGGATCAGGAAATTACACGTAAACTGCGTAAGCAGGGGCTTTTTATCTTGCTCTCACAGCCTGTCATAAGCTCGGCTTACCACCAGCAGCAAGCGGGACTCCTCAGCAACATTTTTCTGATGTGGTATATACGTATCCTCTACCGAATGGGCATTTCGCCTCCACGCCTGCAACGCATCTATGAAAACGTTCACTAATTTCCACTGAGGTGGCACCAATTGCTAAAATTGGCGCCACCTTGTCCCCTTCAACATATACATCACATGCCAAAACTTTATCTTCCTCTCATGCCTAATTCTATCTGCTTGATTAATGAATCTCAATATGGTATAGCTTTAAAGAGGAACACCTTTCTATGCGTCCACGCAGTGCGTTCTGTAAACTTTGTGGCATCCACCCCAGGTTAGCAAAACCACACAAACATGAAAGGGAAACTTGCTATGTATGGAACGGTCGCTCGCTATCAAATCAAACCTGGCACAGAGGCACAAGTAGAAAATGAATTTCGGCAGTTTCAACAGGCAAAAGTTCCAGGCTTCATTGGAACTTATGTCTACCGCATGGATGCCAATCCACACGAACTCTATCTTGCCGTCATCTTCGAGAGTAAAGAAGCATATCAGGCAAATGCGGGAAGCCCCGAACAGGATGCTCGCTATCGCAAGCTGCTCCCTTTGCTTGAGAAGGAACCTGATTGGCATGATGGAGAAGTAATGTATGAGGCCTCGCTGGTCGTCCCCCAGATGTAGACCCAATCCAACTCTATTATCCCGTAGAAAATTGGGTGCAGGTTTTTAAGTCTTTAAGTGGCATGAAAATTTAACACTCAATCACGATCAAACTTTCGTAAGTTGCTCAAAGCGGTGTCAGGGATGCACGCTTTGACACTTATACAATTAGCACCACCTCCTCACTTTCCCAGTAATCCCAGGCAATTTCTCCTACCAGATTTTGTTCCCGCAGCCTGCAATGTATCATTTTTGCCCCTCTATCCGTTACAATCAGCAGGAGAACTATCAAAAAGGGAGCGCCACAACCTCATGGCAGAAAGCACGATCCATTCCGAAAGAGCAAAAACGACAACCAGGCTTGAAGAACAGCAGACAGGCCCGAAGATCCATAAGACCCCGCATATGGTTATCTGGACACCTACATTTATTCTGACTTTCTTCTGCATCCTGGTGGTGATATTAAGTGTGGATGCTGCGATGATCCCAGGCTGGCTCAGCCGAGATTTTCGCGGGGAGAAGCTCCTGATCGTCCACGTAGGGGGGATTTTCCTGGCCTTTCTGGCCTTGATCGCGATTGGACGCTCCTGGTGGTTGCGACTGGGTGGACTCCTGGGCTGCCTCTGGACGCTCTTTATGAGCCTGAGCCTGATTGTATCTCTGCGTGGAATTGATCCTACCTCGCCGGTGATCATTCAGCTTAATGTAGCGATGAATACTTCTTTGCTGGCAACCTTTATCTGTCTCTCAATTGATCGCGCCCCTATCCGACGCTGGGATAACTGGTTCTTTGCGCTGGCGCTAGGCATAAGCGTGGTTGGAACACTGCTGGCCTTTTTTCTGGCGCCTGCCTCAACGCGTTCGCTCCTGACGCTAGGAAATCCAATTGCCGCAACCACTCAAATTTTAAGCTTGCTTGTCTGGTGGCTACGCCCCTCGTGCTGGCAAACACATCCTGGCCCCACGTTCCTGATTGGAGTATATCCTTTTATTACATTGATGCTTGCGATTCCAAATTTAGCCACGACTGAAGATAACTTCTATCTATTGCTGGTGGCCCACCTCAGCCTCTTCCTGGGCATTCTGCGTGTAATCCAGGCCGAACGCATGGATTGGTATCATCAAAGTGCCTCTGATAAGCCAGACGAGGTTGAAGGATCTGAGACACCGTTACAGGCTGGTTAGGATTTAACGATGTCTCAGATCCAATCTGCCTTGCTCTGGCAAAGCTCCAACTCTTTTAGAATGTAAGCGTCTTCAGGAGTAGGAATGCAGGCGGTTATAGATGAACTGTCCCATCAACTGGGTTGGAGTTCCTTGATAATCTTGAATCAGGCGAGGATAACCACAGGCGTTGCCATCCGTCGTCCAGGACCAGGCAAACCAGCCAATGTCATGCGCATCAAAGTAATCATAGAGGCCACTTAAATAGGTGGAAGTACAATCGTACTCACCACTTTCAGTCGAAATAAGCGGATACTTCACACGCATAAAACCAAACTGAGTATCCCAATCGCTGGCTAATTTGTTGTAGTAAGGATAGGGATGTGTGTCATATACAACTGTTCTACCAACGACAGGAAAGGTCGGGAACTGGGTAAAACTATAGCCCCAATTCATGCCTGCGACCAACATGAGGTTTTTTGCGCCCGTGCGGCTGGCCACATTTACCAGATCCTGCATCCCGACCGCCTGGTATGTCACAGTTTTCGTGCAGTGGCAATCTGCTGAATATACCTTGTCAGTCATTTTGCAGCCGGAAACCCAACAAGCCGCAGAACTGGGATGAGGCTCGTTCAGCAGTTCAAATAAGACATTTGAATAGTAACGATAGTGTGAAGCAACATCCTGCCAGAAGAGCAAACTATCCTTATCTGGCATGGCCCAGGGACCGCCGCCATTTAAGGATTTGCCACCCGCATCGACCCATTGCAAATCCAGCACGACATTCAATCTCAAGCTCGTCAGAGTATTAACG
>DASSXK010000740.1:0-15262 GCA_035703945.1 Ktedonobacteraceae bacterium
TGCCTCAGCCAATAAAATTTGCCCTTGGGTACCTGGGAATGCAGGCTGAGCCGGGCGTATTTTGTCCTGTTTCAATGACCGATGCCATGGCCCGAGTATTGGAAAAGCATGGCAGTGATGAGCTGAAGCAACGCTTTCTGCCGGGCGTGACAGCCTTTCAGCTTGCTGAACTTCAGCAGGGGGCGATGTTTCTGACCGAAAAGCAAGGTGGCTCCGATGTGGGTCTGACCGAGACGCGGGCTCTGCGTCGCTCGACTGCTTCTAGCAGCGGACAGTTCGAGCCTGAGTGGGAGCTGTGGGGGGACAAGTGGTTCTGTTCAAATATCTCGGCCGAGCTGATTTTGACGCTGGGACGTCCAGAAGGGGCACTCGCAGGCACACGCGGTCTGGGTCTATTTCTGGTTCCTCGTACGTTGGCAAATGGAGCGCGCAACGCCTACACAATTCAACGTCTCAAAGATAAGCTGGGTACGCGCTCGATGGCAACCGGCGAGGTTACACTTCAAGGTGCGCAGGCCTATCAGGTTGGTCAACTGGAGCGCGGCTTTGTGCAAATGACGGATATGATTAATTTAACGCGTATCTGGGCCGTGACCGGTTCACTGTCCACGATGCGTCGCAGCTATCTAGAAGCACTCGTGCATACGCGTGGCAGAGTCGCTTTTGGGAAGCAGTTAATCAATCAGCCGTTGATGCGTCGGCAACTGGTAGACCTGCTCATCGAAGTTGAAGGGTGTGCGGCCCTGACCTTTGAAACAATCTCCGTCCTGGAGCGCGTTGATATCAATGAAACAGAGGCAGACCAACATCTGCTCCGCATCTTAACGCCACTTTGCAAATATTATGTGCCCAAACGCGGGGAGTATGTGGCAATCGAAGCTCTGGAAATGCGCGGCGGAAATGGATATGTGGAGGATTGGCCGAACGCCCGTATGCTTCGAGATGGCATCGTCAATACAATCTGGGAGGGTTCCAGCAATGTAATTGTCTTGGATGTGGCGCGGGTGCTTGCTCGCTCCTCTGGTAAAGAGCTGTTTGAACTGCTTGAGAGCCGTCTGGCGGCTTGCACATCACCCGATGCTGTCATGCTTGCCACCCGGACCCAGACCCTGCTGAAGCGAGTTCAGGTGCGTTTAAATGCCCTGTTGGAACTGGATTCCGATGGTCTGCAACTGCCTTTACGTGGCCTGGTTGAGCGCCTGGCCCAGATAATGATCGTGACCTTACTTCTCCATCAGGCTGAGACCGGTTTTGCACGCGAGGTGGATGGCTTACGAAAGCGAAAATTGCTGATTGCTTACCTCTATCTGCGCCGCCACCTGTTGCCGCATGAGGATGGCTGGGCCGCAGATCCAGATCGGACTGTACTTGAGCATTTTCAAGCCCTGGTAAATTGGGAGCCAGTCACAACAGAACCAGATTTTCGTTTTAACTGATAGCCTCGCGGCGATACCCTTGCTCTTAACAAAGCTAGCTCCTCCATTATTTCAGGGAGGAGCTAGCTTTCAATCTATATAAAAAAGTGAAGTGGGCCCTCTTATTCCTGGGCTTCCATGATATGGGTGTATATCTCGCAGGTGAGCGTGGAGGCCTGATCATTACCAATGCAATCAGCCAGTTGGGATTCGCGCTTTTCCAGCGCACTATAACGTTTTTTGATCACTTCATGTCTTGAGGAGAAGCCGGAATCATTCATAACCTTTGCCATCGCTTCACAGTTTTTTTGAATGCTCCAGAGGATGTGTGCTACTTCACTTTTATTTGAGTCCATGATCATCTACTATATCCTTGCAATGTTAACGGGGGGAGATGCCATTCAGCCAGGGGGGCCGGAAGGAACAGTCTGTTGATTGGCCTTGGCCCCTTGACGAATTTATCAACCCTTTACCCCAACCTCACATTCGCTTCATCAAATCGCTGGCTGGATGGGAGATTTGTATGAATGGCTTGCCATTAATTTGCCATTAATGAAACGCTATACATTAATTATCGGCTACGGGATGCTTTACGATGCATTTCCTTTGCATAGACCAGTTAAAAGAGGTATTTATCCTGGTTGAATAAAATGTTGATAAGAATAGGATAAAAATGCTGGTCTACGCTGAAAAAGATGAACTATGTGCAACTCGGAGGGAACGAAATTCGTTAACCACCGCTGCTATTGTTGATACGCTCAGGAGATTGGAAATGGATACTAAAAATTGCTTAGAGAATTCTTATATTTGGCTATTTGTTATGCAGAGAAAGTGAAGAAGGAAAGGGGAGGGAGAGAAAGCTAAGCAGTCGCCATTGACTGAAGAGCGTAACAATAGTTAGCCGATAAATCGCGAAGTCATTGCACGCTCTTATCCAGTACGACCTGGTGGGAATCTTGCATAAATTGCGTTACCGTTATGGGTAGAACCAGATTGAGTCTCTTGTGCTGAAGCGTGTTGCTCATAAATACCATCCAGCCTGAGAAAATAGCAGACATGCCAACGCGCTAAAAAAATCGATACTCGCTTATTATCGAAAGACAATTCGCAACGGCGCTTTCGCGCTTACTGAAAGCTTAGTAAGTAATCAGCTTCGGATACTCCCCAATTGGAGAGGTACTAGTGACTATCCTGTGGGCTTCTCAGACGCTTTCAGTCAACGAATTGAATGGCTAGCTACAATGGCCGAGCCAGACGAGTGATACAGTGAACGCTTGACGAAAAACGTTTGGTACCAGGCTGGTATACAAAGATGTGGTCGCCACGCTAAATGCGTAGTCTCGCTTAAGAGCAGGTGAGAGATGAGTTTCGAGCTTTCTCGAAATCATCCTCGTTACAAACGGATTGCAATGTGAACTAGACCAGAAGGCCTGCATCGACGTCGCCCATCAGGCGTTGGATCTCCCGCAGGCGTTGCTCGGCCAGTTCCACGTTCTCCAATGCCTGCGCTAAAATGCGGGCTTCCATTGAAGGGTATGATTCGGCGATGTCCGGATCAATAGCGCCGCCTAACAATTCGAGTGCGCGGCTCAGTTTTGGTTCAATTTTCGGAGTTGCGGTTGCCATGATTCATGTACCTCTTATTCATGCAAAGGTTGTGGAACGATGGGTGAAATGAATATGGATACAATCAAATGCTCAGGAATGTAAAGGATTTTCGATGCTATTGTATGCCTCTGCTTATTCATACGAAAATCGTAGACATTTAGTTACATCCAATAGCTCCATCGAACTAAATGTTTTTCCTGAAATAAGAACAACTTCCCTGAGTAATTGTATTCCCTTTGTGATATTACATCAGACACGCTTACGACTCAACCAGACCTGCCAACATTCCTAGATTACCTTCGTAAAAGTACTGTTTGCCGCACAAATCACGGCAATCTTTGGCCTGTGTTATTTGGTGCCAAAAAAAGTGGTAGGATGTGCGACTCATTTGCCAGTCGCCATCCTACCAGAAACGTGCTACTGAACGGTGACGTCCAGGTTCATATTAGGGTGAATTGTACAGAGGACATGGAATGTTCCTGCTGTCGTGAAGGGACCGATATCCGTGCTTCCGCTGCTGATATTGACATTGGCAATTGTTGGGGCGCCTGTCTCTTTGTCCAGCTTCTGGGCACCGTTGCTCCAGGTGCCGTTTGCGATGATGTGGGTGTATGGACCATCATCAACAAGCGTCACTTTCTGACCCTTCTTGATCGTAATGGTTGCTTGAGCGAAATTTGTGGCGGACAAATGGACCTCCGTGCCGCCCGAGCTGGAGCTTGCTCCGCTTCCGCTACCTCCATTATTTGCTGTTCCGGCTGGCTGTGAACCAGGGCGAGTGCAGGCTACCAATAGAATGCTGCTGAGTGCGAAGAGCGCCAGCAACGTTGCGATAGCGCCAAAACGCTTTTTGCTCATCTAAATACTTCCTCTCATAAATCCAATTTGGTGTTTTATCTGGCTAGTACAGGATGGTCCTGGGGACCACTTGAATACCTGTGTGGCACGATCTTGCTTGCTATATGGTATACGTTCATGTCAGTTCCGTGAGCAGGCATGAAAAGCGAGCATCGAAGCGATGCCCACCCAAAAGTTCTTGCACGCTCGTAATCGCCCAAAAGCGATCATATTGGCTGTATGAAGATACTTACCTACGGATATCTGATGAAAACACCAGATACAGGCCAGACACCGTATTTTATGACATACTATAAAGATATTTGCAAGTAATGGGAATCATGTATGTACCCTATATTCAATGAGGTGGATACCTGATTTCTCACAAATTCCTCACACAGCCCCCCTCTCCCATCCCTATCTCTTCGCCAAGCTGTTCGCTAAACTCAAGTATATAAATTTAAAATTGATGAGTTATGTTTGCTTTGTGCATTCGTATTATCTTCAGAGATGAAAAAAGACATTTAAAAAGCTTCCGGAAATAATATGCTGCTTCGGAATGAGTGGAATGTCTCTACTGAAATGAAGCATCCACTCTTTTTGAAAGGAGAATACTGTATCAGCATCTCTACTTGAAAATTGACTTTAAAAATATGTATATGATGTATTATTAATATCGTGTTGTGATATTATTTATGAGTGGACCAGAAAGTTGCAGGTATGTGAGCATTGAATCAATCTCCTCTTAACTCGCGACCTCAGTTACCGCCATTGCCGCATCAGCGTGCTGGGCGCTGGTTTAAGTCCCGCAGGAAGGGCACGAAAATAGGCTTAGGATGTGGTAGCCTTCTCCTCACCATGATGCTCTGCCTTTGTACAGCATCTGTAGCCTTTCCGCAGAAGAGTCAGAATACCGCGCTACGTCCTGCCGCGACCGCGACCGTTTCCACGTATCAGGCCTCAGCCGTAACGGCAACTCCCGTTGTCAAAATCATTGTTCCTACGAAGGCCGTACCTACTCCAACACCGAAGCCAACACCGAAACCAACACCGAAGCCAACGCCGATCCCAACACCGAAACCAACGCCGATTCCGACGCCAAAGCCAACCCAGCCTCCTGCTCCGAAGCCAACGCAACCGCCTGCGCCAAAAGGGGTAAATGGGAACCCCTGGGGCTATACGTTTAGCGGGGGTAATTATATCTACTCGCCACCTGGTGCCTTCTGTGACTATTTCAGTTGCATCAACAATTTCTGGAATGGCAGTGGATACGTTATCGAGTGCAGTGATGGGATGTACAGCAAATCTGGTGGCCGCAGGGGAGCCTGCTCCTATCATGGAGGTGAGCTGCAACCATTGTTTGGGCCGTAAAAAGCAACTGCGTAACTAGACCTATTGATGGTTGTGTTTAGCATGTGTAGTCTGAAAATCTCATCTTTGCCCCTCTCATTGCTCAATTTGATTGCGACAATTTGAAAGGTATTGTTGCCGAGCTATTCTATATATGCCGAATGTAAATTTTTTCGCACTCTCTAACGTCTGGCTGTTATTCCTACCTCTCTCAAATGTATGTATAACTGTATGTTTTGAATTTCATGTTTTTAAGAAAGTTAAAGGAAGATCAGTATGAATCAGTTTTCCCAATCGCAGGTTGAGGCTGGTGAACAGAAGGCAGCGACCAGCCCATCTCACCAATTTATGAAATCTACTCGGATTGTACGCCTTTTGGTCTGTATCGCAGCCAGTCTTTTGATCCTGCTTTCTCTGTGTACAAGCGTGGTTGCGGTTCCTTCGGCTCAAGCTGCTTCCAGCCATGCCACTTCAAATCCTACATTAACAAAAGGGGTGAATGGGAACCCCTGGGGCTATAGCTTTAGCGGCCATAAACTCATTTATTCACCGGCCAGCCGTTTCTGTTCGTATTTTGCCTGTATTCACAATTTCTGGAATGGGCGGGGATATGTCGTCGAATGTTATGACAAACAATTTAGTAAATCTGGCGGCATCCGAGGAGCTTGCTCCTATCATCATGGTGTCTGGCGCGCGCTCTACAGACCGTAGGTAAAGTAGAACCGTTTTTATAGATACGTTCCTGTGGTGGCGAAAACATCCGACAGGAACGTATCTGTTTGTCTGGCCGGAAACGTACCTATACTAAGAAATTGTGTATGAAGAAATTTGATTGAGTGTAATTGCACAGAAAGGTAGGGGATTGTAGATGGCAAGATTATATTATCGCCGCCCAAGCTTGAAGACAGAGTTGGGGATTACACGCGAGAAGAAGCGAATGAATCGGCGCCTTGGAATCACCGCTGTGAAACGGCCTTTCCGAGCTCCCGGCAACTTCAAGCGTCGGATGCTGCGACGTGCGGGCTATTATAGCGAACCGATGAAGTTTTTCCGCTTTATGAAGCGTTCAGGTCGCTAGAAAATCTTTCTCCAGGCACAAGAAGCGGGTCTTTTAGAAATAATGATTCCCTTCTTGTGCTGCTCACCTGGCTCAAATCCGATCCTCCTGACATGAGCTGACAGTTATTCTAGAGTTGCATGCACTTCTAATCTCTCTCTAACCTGATTAAAATTGCATTATGGTCGTGCTTTATTTGTTGACATGTTCCAAAATTCTATGCTATGCTTTTTCCATATTACGCATGAAAAGCCGCATTAGAAGCGGGATACATAAAGCTATCAGGTGAGGAGCTTTCTTTTCAAGCTCTATTTCCCCTCGTTGTGAGTATGATTCGAAAGGAAAGAATGTAATGGCAGAACATCATGCCTCAGTAACTGTGAATGCTTCGGTCCATCAGGTTTATGGACTGTTCTCGCATTTTAATGATTTCCCAAAATTCATGAGCTTTGTCAAGGAAGTTACCTACTATGATGACCAGAAGAGCCACTGGGTGGCCGAGATCCTTGGTCGTCATGAATGGGATGCCGTAAACGAGAACTGGATTGAAGATCAGCAAATTGGCTGGCGCTCAACGAGTGGTCTGGATAACTCTGGTCGAGTTATGTTCCAGCCATCGGGCAATAATCAGACATTGGTTGAGGTCGCAATTAGCTACGATCCGCCTGCTGGTATCCTGGGTGACGCCGGTGAGGCACTGGGTGGTGGTAGCCGCTTCCAAAACGCCCTGGAGCACGATCTGAATCATTTCGCAGAGATGGTTGATCAGGCACCTGAAGGATCGCTGGACCCGATGTCCTCTAACTACCTGTTCCATAGCGATAGCGCTGCTGCCCATGGCCGCACAACGACGCGCCAAAACGATTCGATGATGGATGATAATCTGACAACGAATTCTGGTAACTACTCACAGACTAGCCCATCATCCATGAATAATGTTCCGGAAACTGATCCAGACGCCACCATTGTTCCAGCTGGAAACAGGCAACGTGGGAATACTCCCTATACCTCTGATCAGGATATTATCAACGAGTCATCCCAGGGAATAGGTGGCCCTACTGGCCGTACCGAGACCAGATTGAATCCTGAAGTGACCAATGTGCCCAATACAACCCCTACCACCGATACCGATTATGGTACGCCTGTGGATATGCAGGATTCCTCAATCGCCACTGGACGCGATGAGGGCAGCGGCACAACCAATCCACGCGACCTCGGTAATGCTGGTGGCGGACCAGTTGGCGGGGCCTCTGGTTTGAGCAGCGGTGGTATGACTGGCCGTGATACCACTCTGGATGGCGCTGGCCCCAATGGCTATCCAATCAGCGATCGCGATGCTCTGGAAAATGCCAATCCGACCTCAAACTACGAGCCGGAGAGCAATCTTGGTGGACGTAATCCCGCACAGGATCGCCCCACTGGTGATCGTGATGCGAAGAATCCACGCCTTGATCCTACCGATCCAATGCAGTCCCGTGATTGGCGCAGGAACGAAGAAGATCAGTCCACTAAAGAATAATATCGCGTTTTAACGAACGACTCAAGGATGGTACGCTGGTTTTCCAGGGTGCCATCCTTTATTTATCTGAAGGTCTTTATTCTATGCAGGAATCTTGTATCCTTTAGCTCAGCTTTGACGTGTTAAATAAAGACCGCAGCGTATCTTTTGAGCAGCTTTATCAACCGCTGTGTGAGTGGTCTCGAATGGAGTTCAGAGAAACAGACAAACCAGAAGGGGTTGCTGTAAAATATACTATGTCAAGAAAACATACAACGACGAATATGCCCGTGTTCGGCAGTGAGATCCTTGAAAAATTGATGGCGAGCAAGAATTCTCAAAAGAGCCAGGAAAAGACTGAGAAAGCTGAACCTGACCAGCAGGAGAATTCTGAAATGGTCGAGGAAAGCATCGAGACAATTGTTGCTTTGCATGTTCACGCCGAACAGAATGTCAACCTTCATCAACGTGCGATAGAAAGGATCACCTCTGCTGCGGGACGACCACGCTTCTTCTATCTTACGTTGCTGGTCATCGTTGCCTGGGTGGCGCTCAACCTGGCCTTGCTTGTTCTAAGACACGCTGCCATCGATCCGCCACCTTTTTATGATTTGCAAGGTTTCGTCGGGCTGGCGGCCCTTCTGATCACCACGATGGTGCTGATTACCCAGCGCCGTCAAAGTGCCAAAGATGAGCGGCGCATGCAACTCAGCTTGCAGATCAATCTGATCGCTGAGCGTAAAGTAACCAAATTAATTGAGCTTGTCGAGGAGCTTCGGCGCGATCTGCCGCAGGTGAAAAATCGCCACGATCCCCAGGCTGAGGCCATGAAAGAATATATTGATCCCCATGAGGTCTTGCGGACACTCAGCCAGATGCTCAAGGAACCAACGGACGATGTTAAAGGCGAATAGTTTTTTGAAGAGCTTGTAAAGCCGATGGATAAGCTCTATCACAGAAAAATTAGAAAGCTTAGAAAACTTAGAATCGCCACTATCTACTTGGTATCGGGTAGAATTTTCTTGACTTTCGAGAAATAATATGTTACGTTTTAAGTGTTCCTCATGGAACATTTTCCAGGGAAGCGAAGAGACCCTGGCACAAAGCCCCCAGGCTTTGCATTGGTAATCCGAAAGGAGTTTCTATGATTCCGATGAAGAAACCAGTACGCCTATTGGGGATGGTCTTTCAGATTGACTAGGAGCGCCCGTAGAGACGGGCAAGCCGAGCCTCTGGACCTGATAATCACTACCTAAAAAAGTTGCTGTTACTATCTGTAATGGGATAGATCGCGGCCAAAAGGCGGCTAACGCCTGAGGTTGATGAGAGGGTTGCAGAGGGAATCAGGTTATATAATATATCTAATAAACTTGATTTTGTTCGGTTTTACTCGATACGGGAGTTGTGCAGATAAGAAACACCAGGAACCAGATATGTAGAGACATCTGGTTCCTGTTTTTTTATGCCCTTTATTCGCCGAGCGAAAGGACCGCCATAAAGGCTTCCTGCGGAATCTCCACATTTCCAACCGTCTTCATGCGCTTTTTGCCTTCCTTCTGTTTCTCCAGAAGTTTGCGTTTGCGCGAGATATCTCCACCATAACATTTAGCCAGAACATCTTTACGCATTGCCTTGACAGTCTCACGCGCAATCACACGTGCGCCGATGGCAGCTTGAATCGGAACTTCGAACATCTGGCGTGGGATCAAGCTGCGAAGCTTTTCAACCAGGGCCCGTCCTAGATAATAGGACTTGTCGCGGTGAGTGATTAGCGAAAGCGCATCGACAGAAACGGCATTAACCAGAATATCCAGCTTTACGAGGTCCGCTTCCTGATAGCCGCTAAAGATATAATCCAGCGAAGCGTAGCCCTGAGTGCGTGACTTCAATTGGTCGTAGAAGTCCGTGATGACCTCGGATAGAGGCATATGGTATGCCAACTGGACACGTTCGGCCTCAATATACTTCATCTCTTTAAAGATGCCACGGCGCGTTGTGACCAGATCCATCAAGGTGCCGATATAACGGCTGGGTGTAAAGATCGTGATGTCCATCATTGGCTCCTCGATCTTCTCGATCTCGCCGGGTGAGGGAAAATCCGAAGGGTTGGCGACTTCGAGCATCGTGCCGTTGGTCCGCGTCACGTGATATTCTACGCTTGGGGCGGTTGCCAGGATATCTAGATTGTACTCGCGCTCCAGGCGTTCCTGAATAATCTCCATATGTAGAAGACCAAGGAAGCCGCAGCGGAAACCGAAGCCCAGGGCATTTGAGTTTTCTGGCTCGTAGAAAAGGGCTGCATCATTCAGCTTCAAACGATCCAACGCATCGCGGAGCAGGGGATAGTCGTCGCCCTCAACCGGGTAGATTCCGGCGAACACCATTGGTTTGGCTGGTTTATAACCCTCAAGCGGCTCGACATGTTCCAGTGCCTCAGGCGTTGTCACTGTATCACCGACCTGGCAATCCTTCACGTTCTTAAAGCCGGTTGCGATATAGCCAACCTCGCCAGTCATCAAGATGCCTTTAGAGAGCATGCGGGGCTGGAAGGAGCCTGCCTCAAGAATCTCAGTCGTGCTTCCTGCTGCCATCATCGAGATCTTTTCGCCCTCGCGTAGCTCGCCATCAATCATGCGGACATAGGCGATCACGCCTTTATAGACGTCGTAGTGGGAATCGAAGATCAGGCCACGTGGAGGTTTATTCTCATCCCCTGTCGGATGCGGGATCTGTTTGACAATCGCCTCAAGGATATCCTCTGTCCCGATACCCTCTTTCGCGGAGGCCAGGATTGCATCCTCTTTGGGCAGACCGATAATATCCTCGACCTCTTGCTTCACGCGTTCAGGCTCCGCGCTGGGGAGGTCGATCTTATTAATTACGGGAATGATTGTCAGATCAGCCTCGACCGCCAGGTAGAGATTTGCCAGCGTCTGAGCCTCGATTCCCTGGGTGGAGTCGATTACCAGTAAGGCTCCCTCGCAAGCGGCCAGGCTGCGTGAGACCTCATAGGTAAAGTCAACGTGGCCGGGAGTATCGATCAGATTCAGTTCATACTCTTGACCGTCGAGTGCCGTATAGTGCATACGAACGGCCTGAGCTTTGATAGTGATGCCCTTCTCACGTTCAAGGTCCATCTGATCAAGCAGTTGTTCTGACATATCACGCTTGCTGATGGTTCCGGTAAATTCAAGCAGTCGATCAGCAAGAGTTGATTTCCCATGATCAATGTGGGCAATAATACAGAAGTTTCTAATATGAGCCTGGTCTGTCATTCAATGATTCCTCCGCACAACACCTCATCGCCATCTTCGCCACCGTAGAAGACAGCCGCCTGTCCCGGGGTGATTGCTCGCTGTGGATGAGAAAGTGTTACACGCACTCTATTTTCTTCAAGGGGAGTGATTATCGCTGGTTCTTCCTGAGACTTGTAGCGAACGCGCACGCTGGCTTCGAATGGTGCGGTCGGAGTCTCGCCGCTGAGGTAGTGCATCTTACCTACGGTAAAAGTGCTTTGCTCAAGGGCCGAGGCGGGTCCAACCACCAGGGCATTGTTTGTTGCATCCATCTTCAGCACATGCATTGGGATCTGGGACGTGATGCCCAATCCCTTGCGCTGTCCGATTGTATAGAAAGCCAGGCCGCGATGGCGACCGAGCTGTTTTCCCTCTTGATCATAAATCGGGCCGGGTTTTGGTAAAGTAATCAAGGGGGCAGTGGCAGTGGCAGTTGAGCCACCAGCCATTGGCAGTTGTCCTCCCCGAGACTCGGCATAACGATCGATGAATCCGCGATAATCGTTTTGGGCTACAAAGCAGATTTCCTGGCTTTCGGCCTTGGTAGCGACGCTAAAACCGCGCTCGGCAGCCATTGCACGCACCTGGGGCTTGGTATAAGGACCGAGCGGGAAGCAGGCATGTTGAAGCTGTTGCTGATTCAAAACATGCAACACATAGGATTGGTCCTTATCGGGATCGAACCCGCGACGCAGCCTGCGCTTGCCTGTCTCGGGATGATCATCGACGCGGACATAATGTCCGGTTGCCAGATAATCGGCATCGAGCGCCAGGGCACGCTTGAGTAGGATTGTAAAACGGATATGGCGGTTGCAATTGAGACAGGGATTAGGAGTGTGGCCCGCCACATACTCCTCGTAGAAGTTGTCTACCACTGTTTCTTTAAACTCTTGCTCGACATTCACCAGGTAAAAGGGGATATCAAGTTTGCGGGCAACGCGCCGTGCGTCATCGACGGATTCCAGGGAGCAGCATTTATTTTGGACAACACGCTCAACGCCGTCATCTTCGGTTGCGCCCGGTTCTGACCAGAGGCGCAGCATGATACCAATTACGTCATGACCCTGTTCTTTTAATAATGCGGCGGCAACTGAGCTATCGACGCCGCCGCTCATCGCGACGACAATTCTTGCCATGGTGTTCTGCTCCTGAATAGTGTGTGCTTAGGCTAAAAAGCGAATTGGTAATCTATCTATCTAAAAGAATAAGTTTGAGAGAAATTGAAAAAAAGGACTAGCTCGCGGCTAGTCTTGGAATATACGTCAGCGGGTTCTACGTCGTGCAAGAAATGCCCTTTAATACCAGGATAAGGGTAGCATAGAGTTCCCAGTCTGTCAAATCAATACTCGACGGTCTGCATCGCTTCGTGTATAATAACTCAAATACGAATGTATTATCCTTGAGGGAGATACTTAATGCCTAAGAAGTCAGCAAGTGCGCGTGGTGGAGCACAACGAAAACCAAAAGCGCAAAAGAGTTTTGAAGTCGTTCGACAATCGCTCCCGGAGCAGGAGCTGGCCAGTGAGAACGAAGCGTCCGAGCAGCCAGAAGTGCTTGAAGAAATGACCTTTGTCCCAACGTCTTCTGTCAGCGAGGTTGAGTCCCCAAGGCGTGCGACACCTGCACGTGCTTCAAGGGTTTCAACGCCTGTTGAGGAAGTCGTCCCTGAGCGCAACGTTACGAGCAAACCTTCGGGAAGTGCGTCGGCTCGCCTTGCCTCGCGCCGTCAGTCATCCCAGCGAGGCCAGGGTCGTTCAGCGGCTGCCTTGATCACGCCTGAGCATTACGCCTATGTACGGAGAGACCTGGTATTTATTGGCATCCTGGCGTTGATCATGGTTGCGGTACTGGTCGGGCTGATTTTTGTGCCGGGGATTGGTTTCCTGAACGGTTAGTCACTCAACTCACGAAAAGACTTTATCTTATAGCCAAAGAAAAGCACCGGCGAATCTTTTATACAGATAAGGCAGGTGCTTTTTTTTATTGTGCTCTTGTAAGAGCCTCCGCAACGGAGCCCGTGGCCGAACTGAGGCTGGTCAGGCGTGGGCCTGTAACTCTCCTTGCGGTTTGTGCAAGAAGCCCCGGTTTTTAAGCCGGGGTTCCTGACATATAGAATGCGTTTATTGTGAGCTGATCAGGCTATGAAAGGGAGAAATCTGCTGCCCTTCAGAGTAAAATCAGGAATATACAACGTACATTTTTCGTGTGGCTTGCTCTTGAAAGACACTTCGCAACGGCGCTCGCGCGTCTCCTGAACGCTTCGCAAGCAGGTAACTCTGGAAGCCTCCCAATTGAGAGATTCTGGCAAAGATGCTGCTGGCTTCTTAAGCACATTCAATCAACGAAGTGCATGGCTTAGTGCATTAGAGGGCCGGTACCTAGACCTGCTGGAACACCGTGACGATGAGCAGCGGGTATAGTAACGCCTAGAATGCGCTGCATGGCCATTGTATGGCAACAGTCGCCCCAGTCCTGGAAGAAATTACAGGTGCAACTCCATTCGCCATCGCGATAATTAGTGGTGTGAATATCGTTTTCACCGCGAAACTTGGCTTCAAACTGAGTAAACTGTATTCGTTCTGGCTCGTCTGCATAGCGTTTGGCTTTTGCAATCTTGCTGATCATACTTGAGTTCATAGCGACACTCTCCTTATAATCTAGCAACCACTCCATGTCCACATGTGAGGTAAATCAAAAACGCGTAAAGCGGAAGCATAGTTAATGAATTCGGCGCAACTGGATAGCTTAGCTTTGGCCTGGACCCCTGAGCCTCATCGCTCACGTAGCCAGTGGATACCAGAGCTAGAAATCAGCAACCTCCTCCTTTCGCCTGAGTACTTCCCATCAACCAGAGGAAAAAACTGAGAACGGGTTTCCAGCATAAGAAATAGGATCTGAGCGCCCCGAAGGCTGCTTCTTGATAGCTATATCGGCTAGAATTCGTGACCCGGACAACCAGTATGTGTCTACAAAAAGCATAAAATGAAGAGATAATCAGAGGTTTGGGTAAATAAAAAACACCAGGGCAAACCTCCCCCAGTGCTTCTTAGGTGCGTCGCGGGTCAGCACTCGAAATTGAGTACATTGAAACCCTGTTAGTGAACGAGACTGTGCGCATAAACTACCAACCTTGAGAATCTCTATAACAGCTTCGTCATGTTTGTGCTTTGAGTTAGGATGATTATAACATATCATTTGGGCAATGTCCAGTCTCCTCACCCTCAAAAATCTCACGAATCCAGCACATTTTCTACATTAAGGCGTATTTTATTGTAAATTTCAGCGATATTACAATTTAGGTCGTTAGCTTATTTTTGACTGGCTGTGCTTTTTGAAAAATAGTTATTAATTAGTAGTATTTAACTCATCTATTAATAGTAAAAATTGCGTAGTTTTGTTCGTGCTTTCACGGAGGAAATGTGAGATGCTTCGCTGTATTTCCGGATGGAGGCAGGTATACTCATAAATGAAGGTTGTGGTGAAGGATTTCGGGGAAAGATGGGAAAGCAAGGAAGTGAGGTCGGGTGGTTTGCTATATATTGCTGGGTTTGGTCGCGGGGTCTGAATGGTGAGGAGCGATGAAACGATCTCTCCTGAGATGACAGGTGGTAGGGAATCTCTTATATATCTCTTCAGGGTGATAATTGCATAGGGATAGTGTATTGCCTCTCCAGCCGCTTTTAAATCTGCGCTTTCATAAGCAGAACTATATATATAAGATAATATTGATGGTAACAGTAATTGGCCTCTTAATAAGAAAATCAGGCGCTTTTAGCAAGCACCTGATTTTTGTCTGACTTCTTGTGATTTAGAGAGCGGCCAGGCAGGAGGTCTCTTCAAGCAAGGTGTCATACAGGTCATAAACCTGATTGGCGACCTCTTTCCAGCTAAACTGTTCGATCGAAGGGCGGGCGGCGGCCTGCATCTCCTGTAACAGATGTGGCGAGGTTAGCAATGTATCCAGGCGCTCGGCAAAGAAGCCGGGGCAGCGAGGCACCAGGTAGCCATTAACACCATTTTTGATAATCGTCATCAACCCCCCGGCGCGGGTCGCGACGACCGGTGTACCGCAGGCCAGGGATTCGACGGCTGCCATACCAAAGATCTCATGGTAGGAGGGGACGATCAAGATATCCGCTGCACTATACAGGCCAGGAAGCTCAGACTGAGGCTGAGCACCGAGAAAATGTGTGCGCTGGCT